>JARIAV010000232.1 GCA_029257685.1 Butyricicoccus sp. | reverse complement strand
CCGCATCTGGAACGAGCCGACCAGTGTGCGCACTGGTCGGACTGTTCCAACGCTGCGGATTCTTGCTGCTGATGGTGCGTGCTCGAATGTCCATTGCATCTAAAGAGTATATGAAAACAACGTTCATCATAAAACAGAACGCCGGACAGGAAAGCTGTCCGGCGTTCTGTTTTATCGTTTCTGCATGAATTGTGCGGCGGATTTTGCCATGAGCCGCTTGGTTCCCTTTTGGGTGAATGCGATCTCCAGCAGCTGATCGCCGCCCATCGCCTTGACCGAGGTGACCATCCCCTCGCCGAATGCGCGATGCACCACACAGTCACCAGCGGCAAACAGTGCCGCCGGTGCCGTCCCCCCTGCCAAGCCGGACGGCTTGCGGTAGGACGGATTGACGCCGCCCACAGAGGGGGTGTCCATGTCATTCATGCGCGGTGTGGCAGAGCAGTTGGAGTCCAGAAGCTCCTCTGGGATCTCCCGCAAAAAGCGCGAGGGATGCGCATACCGTGTCTGCCCGTACATCAGGCGGCGTTCCGCGCAGGTAAGGTACAGTTCCTGCTTGGCACGCGTGACTGCCACATAGCACAGGCGGCGTTCCTCCTCCAGATCCTCGTCGTTCTCCTCCGCACGGAAGCCGGGGAATACGCCGTCCTCCATGCCGCACAGGAACACCACGGGAAATTCCAGTCCCTTTGCCGCGTGCATGGTCATGAGCAGAACGGTCTCGTCGTTCTCGTCCTGTTTGTCTGCATCGGTATAGAGTGCCATTTCCTCCAAAAATTCGGACAGGCTGGGGGCTTCGCTCTGCTCCTCATAGGAAACGATGTTGGATTTCAGCTCCATGATGTTTTCCAGCCGCGAGCGGGATTCCGTATCGCCCTTGTTCTCCAGACTCTCCTGATAGCCGGTCACGTCCAGCATATCCTCGTAAAATTCGGACAGGGAGACCTCTGTGCGCAGCTCGCGCAGTTCCTCGATCATCTGGGCGAAGCGCATCATCGCTGCCGCGCCGCGTCCCAGCTCGCTGTAGGTATCTGCACGGCGCACCACCTCAAAGAGCGGTACGCCCTCCTGTGCCGCGATCTCCTCCGCGATCTCGATGGAGCGTGCGCCGATCTTTCGCGCCGGTACGTTGATGATACGCTTGAGGCGCAGGGTATCGCTCGGGTTCTCGATCACCCACAGATAGGCGAACATATCGCGGATCTCGGCGCGGCTGAAGAAGTCGCGTCCCTTATAGATACGGTAAGGGATGGACTGGCGGCGGAATGCGGTCTCGACCGCGTTGGACAGGACGTTGTTGCGGTACAGCACCGCAAATTCGTTCCACTTCCTGCCGCGCTCCACGCCCTCCAAGATCTGGCGCACGATGTATTCCGCTTCGTTCTCCTGCGTATCCGAGCGGTGCAGGCGGATCTTACTGCCGCCCGTGCGATCGGTCCAAAGCTCCTTGCCCTTGCGGTTCTGGTTGTTGCGGATCAGCCCATTTGCCGCATTCAAAATGGTATCGGTCGAGCGGTAGTTCTGCTCCAGACGCACGACATGGGCGTTTTCATACTGCTGTTCAAATTCCAGAATGTTCGTGATGGTCGCGCCGCGGAATTTATAGATCGACTGGTCATCGTCTCCGACCACGCAGATATTTTTATAGCCGCCTGCCAGCAGAGCGGTCAGCACATACTGTGCATGGTTGGTATCCTGATACTCGTCCACCAGCACATAGCGGAACTTCTGCTGGTAATGCTCCAGAATATCCGCATTTTCGCGCAGGAGCTGGATGGTTTTGAGAATGATATCATCAAAGTCCAGTGCGTTGTTGGCGCGCATTTCCTTTTCATAGAGGGCGTACAGTTCGGCGACGCGTCCCATGTAGAACTCTCCGCGCTGATCGACCGCAAAGGTGCGCGGTGTGATAAGGTTATCCTTGGCGCGGCTGATCTCGTTCATGATCTTGCGCGGCTCAAAGATCTTGTCGTCCAGTCTGAGCTTGCGGACAAGATCGGTGATGACGCGCTTTTTATCGTCCTCATCATAGATGGTGAATGTGCTGCTGTAGCCCAGCCGCTCGATATCGCGCCGCAGGATGCGCAGGCAGCAGGTATGGAAAGTGTGCGCCCAGATGGCAGAGGCATCTGCTTCGCCTACGGCGTTGGTCAGACGGTTTTGCAGCTCCTGTGCCGCCTTATTGGTGAAGGTGATGGCGACGATGTTCCACGGTTTGACCGGCTCGACGGCGCAAAGCTGCATGGCGCGGGCCTCGTGCTCCGGTTTGGGGTCTTCCAGATAGTTTGCGAGGAATGCAAGATCTTCCATGCCGGTATTCGGTGTGGCGTAGGGGCTGTCGTAGCCCTTGCCAAAGCGCAGGATATTGATGATGCGGTGGATCAGTACGCTGGTCTTTCCGCTCCCTGCGCCTGCCAGTACCAGAAGTGGGCCTTCTGTGCAGAAGATGGCTTCTTTTTGTCGGTCGTTCATGCGGGAGAAGACGCGCTCGATCACAGCGCGGCGGATGGCTGAAAATTGTATATCAAATTTTGTAGGCTCCATAGATGGTATCCTCTCTTACAAAAAACAAAATCACGGAAAAAACCGTGCATATAGGATTATATCATATTTTGCTGGATTTTTTAAGTGTGATTTTCATTTGGCTGAAATGATTTTAGATTTTGGAAATCCGTCTGGTTTTCCTTTCTGCTAAAAAGATTTGCTTGGAAGCAAGAGGGAATGTTTTTTGGAACGTCCGTAGGATTTTTATTTCTGATAAATAGGCTTGCTTCAAAGCAAGAGGAGAAGTGTCGCGGCCGCGCGACGGCGGGTGAAATCTATGCTCGCATAGACTGCGGAGTGTTTGGAACGTCCGTAGGGATTTTCTTTTCTGCAAAAAGATTTGCTTGGAAGCAAAGAGTAACGTGTCGCGGCCGCGCGACGGCGGCATAAGGACTATAACCTTGCGGTTCTTGTCCTTATGAATCCAACACTCCCCCTCCATCCGGTTTACAATGGTGCCGCCGAAAGGGTGTGAAAGTATGAACTCCGCCACAGGCGGGTTTTCCGCGGTCGGATTCTTTCCGCGGCAATGCCCCAAGGGTGGGAATGTATGAACT
>JARIAV010000181.1 GCA_029257685.1 Butyricicoccus sp. | reverse complement strand
ATAATACAGAATCGTGGCTCAGCAATATCGTAGAAATGGCGCACAGCATGCACAAGCAGTGTATTGCGACCGGCATCAAGAATCAGACCCTTTATGATCTGGCGCATCGTGTTGGTGCAGATTATTTTCAAGGTAGCTATGTTGCGGAGCGCGTCAAGACAAAGGTACATAAGGCAAGCTATCTGCAGAGCAACTTCTTCCAGCTCGTTGTAGAGGTGACCAAGGATGAGCCAGATATCGATGAGATCGAGAATCTGATCGCACGCGATGCATCCCTCACATATGCGCTCCTGCGTATGGCAAACTCGGTATATTACGCAGCACGCAGACACGCTTCTTCTGTGCGTCAGGCCCTTGTGACAGTTGGTCTGGGACAGCTCAAGCAGTGGGTATACCTCATGTCCTGCACACAGCAGGGAGAGGATCTCAAGGAGTCTGAGGAGTTCCTGCGCCTGTCCTTCCTCCGTGCAAACTTCTGTGCGGAGCTGGCAGGACATACCACTATGCTGGAGATCTCCAAGTCCGAGGCCTATCTGCTGGGCATGTTCTCTACCCTGCCGTATCTGATCGATGCACCGCTTGAGGAGAGCCTTTCTGAGATCCCGCTTTCGGATTCCGTCAAGAATGCGCTGCTCAAGCATGAGGGCACCAGTGGTGTACTGTACGATCTGGTACTGAGCTATGAGAAGGCAGACTGGGCAGAAATGACGGAACTTGCACAAAAGATCCAGATCCCGACCGAGGTGCTGACGACCGTATACTTCGACTGTGTGGATATGGTCAATACCATTTGGGACAGTCTCAATACGAACCATGCACTGGAAGAAATAAGATAACAAAGAAAAATCCCCCACGGGACATTGGGCCACGTTGGGGGATTTTTTAATGGTGTGGATTTTGCATGACCTTCATGCAGGATTGTGTCAGCTGTGCCATGAGCATTCCGCGGTAGCGGTGCTCGTAGAAGTTCATCATGGCATCTACGGTGTCATGGGTGAGCACGACATATTTTGCCGGAACAGAGGACAGTGTGAGTGCACGGGTATCCAGCCAGCAGCGCCGACAGGTGCACATCCCGAACTTGTCCATAAATTCCTGCTGGAAGCCGTCCAGCATGACGTCCATGACATTGACGATCTCGAAGTCCTCCTCGGTGTGGGGCTTGGAGGCAGGGGGCGTCTCCGGTTCGGCAGCTGCGTCGGGTGCGTCTTGTTCTTGCGGTGCAGGATCCTCAGCCGGAGCTTCCTCCGGTGTGGGATCCAGAGAGAGGCCGACCTGTGCGGCGATGCGTTCGGCGCGTTTGCGCTCTTCTTCCAGCCGCTTTGCATCTTGTGCTTCATACTCTGCCAGTTTTGCAGAGAGGGAGTCATGGACCTGTTGGCTGATGCGTTCCTCGAGTGCCTGCGAGAGATCCATCATGGTACTGCTGTTTGCGGCGGGAGCAGCCGCCTTGCGCGGGGGTGTACGGCGGCGTGCAGGCGCGGCGGGGGTGGGTTCCGGCTCGTCGAATTCGGGGAAGATGGGTTCCGCAGGGGTGTCAGCTTCTGTACTTGACGGAGCAGGCTCTGCTTGTGATACAGGGGGAGTAAAGGCGTCCTCCGGTGCAGGATCGGGTTCGAAGGCGGGGTCTACGGATGGCTCTACAGCTGGCTCGGAACGCTTGGGATCGCTAGTCAACAGGTTCAACACATGAGAGGTCTTATTGCTTTTTCGTGTTATTTTTCGTGCCATACGATAGTACTCCTTGTATTACTTGGATGCAGAGGTCACTTTGATAACCTCATCGATGAAGTGGTTATAGTCAAGTGCGGGCTTGGATTGTGGTGCATATTGCAGGACGCTTTCGCCGTGTGCCGGTGCTTCTGCGACGACAACGCTGCTGCGGACGGTGGTTTCAAAGACGTGACATTCGAGCTGTTCTGCGATCTGCTCTGCCATTTCCTGTACTTCTCGGGCGAGGTTGATACGGCCGTTGAACTTGGTGAGCAGAATACCCAAAACATTGAGGTTTGAGTTGTAGAAATGGCGCACGGTGTCGATGGTTTCCTTGATCTGGGAGACACCGAGCAGGCTAAGGATCTCAGGGACCATGGGGATGACCAGAGAATCGGATGCAACGTAGGCGTTGACGGTCAGGATATTGAGTGCCGGCGGGGTATCGATGATGATATAGTCATAGCGATTTTCCACACGGGACAGGGCATTTTTGAGCAGGAATTCACGTCCAGGGCGGTTGAATTCCAATTCTGCACCGGAGAGCAGGATGTTAGACGGTACGATATCACCGAATTCGGTGGGGATAATGACCTCATCGAAAGTAGCCTGTCCCTTGAGTGCGTCATAGATGGTGTGGGTGTTTTCGATATCCAGACCGAGGCTGAAGCCGAAGTTGCCCTGCGGGTCAAGATCGATGCCGAGCACGCGCTTGCCGCGTTCATGCAGGCCGGTAAGCAGTGCAGCTGAAGTAGTCGTTTTGCCAACGCCGCCTTTTTGATTGGTTATTGCGATAATATTAGACAAAATTATCCCTCCATTGTAAAATAAATCTTCAAACTATTATTTATATTATACTATATGTCGATAAAGAAGTATAGAGCGCGAACAAAAAAACGATTTGCCCTATTTTTGGTAGGGCCGCGTATAGAACAAAGGAGTGAATCAATATGGCAGTTGGTGGCGTAGGCGGAGCTGGAACCAGCATTTATGGCAGCCGAAATGTCATGTCCGGTTTGGCGAGCGGTATGGATACCGAGACGATGATCCAGAACATGACGCAGGGAACGCGTCTGAAGATCGCACAGCAGAACCAGAAGAAAACGCTGCTTGGCTGGAAGCAGCAGGCTTATCAGGGGATCAGCACACAGTTGATCGAATTTTCCAAGAAGTATATGGACTATACTTCTCCAACAAACCTGCTCAGTTCGGCATTTTTCGATCAGTCGGTCGTTACCTCGGTCGGTAAGAACAATGGACTGGTCAGCGCGACTGGCAAGACGAGCAGCAAGGTCGAGATCAATGGTGTAAAGCAGCTTGCGACCTCGGCAACACACACTGTGGACAGCTTGACTGCACCGAAGCTGACAAGTGGTGAATTCGATATCAATAAGGTGACGGATTCTGCAAAGCTGGCAGGCGGTACTTTGACGTTCGAGTATGGCAAGGATAGCTATACCATCAAGCTGGACTCCGAGTCCGATCTCAAGACGCCTCAGGGTGTTGTGGATGCGATCAACAAACAGCTGGGTGAAGTTGAGCTGTCTATCAACGGCGATGACAACAAGCCGCTCAAGCTGGGCGATAAGATCGAAGCAAAGCTGGACGCAGATGGAAAGACACTCACATTTGGTATGAAGGATGGACAGACTTCTGCCGGAAACAATGTCAAGCTGACGGGCGTGAGCAATACCGTGAGTGAGGCATTGGGTCTTGCGGATAAGTTCAAGGATGGCGGCATCGACCTGTCCGATCCGGCAAAGAAGTTCTCGACCACGATCGATGATACCAAGCTGAAAGAGCAGCAGAAGATGACCGAGTATCTGGAAGGCAAGACCATGACCTTCTCGTTCAATGGTCAGAAGAGAGAGATCGATCTGCTGACTAAGGAAGATGTTCAGGCGCTGGGTTCCCTGACTGGTGAAGAAGCGAACAAGAAGTACGCAGAGCTGCTCCAGAACAAGCTCAATGATGCATTTGGTGCAGGCAAGATCAAAGTGGATTTCACAAAGGGCAGCACTGGCGCAGCTGGAACCCTGACCTTTGACGTGACCGATCAGAACAACGTGCTGCGTGTGGAGAAAGCGACTGCTGGCATTCTGGGTCAGAGTGGT
>JARIAV010000176.1 GCA_029257685.1 Butyricicoccus sp. | reverse complement strand
TTGAGCTATTACAGGGGATCCCCGTGTGTTCCAGCACGGTCGATCCGGATTTGGAAATCGGAGAAGTGCGATATGATTCCAGAGCGGTGCAGCCGGGCGACGTGTTCGTCGCCATCCGTGGCTTTGCCACCGATGGGCACCAGTATATCAGCACGGCGCTGCAAAAGGGCGCGGCGGCTGTGATCTGTGAGGAAGCGGCGCAGGGAGTACCGGCTGTCATCGTACCGGACGCCCGCGCGGCACTGGCAGATCTTGCAGGCAACCGTTTTGGGCATCCGTCCCGAAAGCTCCGAATGATCGGGGTCACAGGCACGAATGGTAAAACCACCACGACCACACTCATCAAGCATATTTTGGAGTGTCAGGGGCATAAGGTGGGACTCATTGGCACGAATCAGAATATGATCGGGGACGAGATCGTCCCGACCGAGCGCACCACACCGGAGTCTTATGAATTGCAGGCGCTGTTCGCGCGTATGGTCGAAGCCGGCTGCACACACTGTGTCATGGAGGTCTCCTCTCATTCTCTGGTGCTCGACCGCGTGCGCGGTGTGCGCTTTGCCACCGGCACCTTTACCAATCTGACACAGGATCACTTGGACTTCCATCAGACGATGGAAGCCTACCGAGAGGCGAAAGCAAAGCTGTTTGCGATCTCTGATCGGGGGATCATCAATCTGGATGATCCGGTCGCAGACAAGATGCTGGCAGACGCGCTCTGCCCATGTATGACCTTCTCAGCAGAGCAGGACAGAGCAGATCTGCGCGCGGCGGATATCGTGCTGGAAGCCTCCGGCGTCCGATTCACCGCCGCATATCAGGGGCATACCGTGCCCGTGACTTTGGGTATCCCAGGGCATTTCTCGGTAGAAAATGCGCTTGCCGCGATCGGTACCTGTCTGGCGCTGGGCGTTTCGCTGGAAGCCTGCACTGCTGCGCTGGCAAGCGCGCAGGGGGTCAAGGGGCGCGCCGAGGTCGTGCCGACCGATACCGAGTATACGGTGCTCATCGACTATGCACACGCCCCCGACGGCGTATCCAATATCCTGCGCACAGTGCGCGGCTTTGCAAAGGGGCGTGTGATCGCGCTCTTTGGCTGCGGCGGGGATCGCGATAAGACCAAGCGTCCCATCATGGGCAGCATTGCAGCCTCGCTTGCAGACTATTGCATCGTGACCTCGGACAATCCGCGCACGGAGGAGCCGCAGGCGATCATCGACGATATCCTTACGGGCATGCAGGATGCAAAGGTTCCGGTCGATGTCATCTGTGACCGTGTACAGGCGATCCATCATGCAATGGATCTTGCGGAGGCTGGAGATGTGATCGTGCTGATGGGCAAGGGACATGAGACCTATCAGGAGATCCACCATGTAAAGCACCACATGGACGAGCGCGAGATCATCGCGGACTATTTTCAGAAGTAAAACAGAGACAGAAGGGGAATCACCTATGCAGCAGTTTACCCTCTCTCAGGCAGCCGCATGGACCGGCGGCACCTGTACAGAAGATGTGACCATTACGAAGGTCGTGCGCGATGCGCGTGAGGCACAGGCAGGCAGTCTGTTCGTTGCGATCCAAGGCGAACGATTCGATGGACATGATTTTATCATGCAGGCGGTCGAGCATGGCGCGGCGGCTGTCCTGACCCATCGCAAAGACGAGACCTACCCGATCCCTGCCCTCTATGTGGCGGACACCAGACAGGCGCTGCTCGATCTGGCTGGCGGATACCGTGCGCAGTTCGATTGTCCGGTCGTTGCCGTGACGGGTTCGGTCGGCAAGACGACAACGAAAGAGATGATCGCGGCGGTCCTGTCCGAGCGATATGAAACGCTCAAGACACAGGGCAACCTCAACAATACCATTGGCATGCCGCTGACTGCATTGGAACTGTCAGCGGATACCGAGGCGGCAGTCTTTGAAATGGGGATGTCCGGCTTTGGCGAGATCGCGGCAATGGCAGCCTGCGGACAGCCCAATATCGCGGTCATCACGATGATCGGAACGTCGCATATCGAATTTCTGGGGTCGCGAGAGGGCATCTGCCGCGCAAAAATGGAGATTCTGGAAGGCTTGGCGGCACGCGGCGGCGTTGCCGTGCTCAACGGGGATGAGCCGCTGCTCTGGGAACAGAGAGAGCGTCTCTTTGGGCGGATCGTCTGGTTTGGCACGGAAAATCCGGAATGTATGTTCCGCGCGCAAGATATCTCTTGCAAAGATGGGGTATTACAGTTTACAATGGTAACGCCGGATGGCGAGCAGATCGTGTCCGTCGCATCGCAGGGGACACATAATGTGACCAATGCACTGGCGGCGGCGGCATGCGGCTGGCTCCTTGGTCTGGAGGGCGAGGAGATCGCCGCCGGACTTCGCGCATATCGTTCGGTCGGGATGCGCGAGAAGCGTTACGAGAAAAACGGCTTCACCATCTATGAGGACTGCTACAATGCAAGTCCGGATTCCATGGAGGCAGCCCTGCAGGCCATGTCCGAAATGGAGGGCACACGCCATATCGCCGTTCTGGGCGGTATGGGTGAGCTCGGCGACTATGCGGCAGAGGGGCATCGTCGTGCAGGTCGTGCAGCAGCAGCCTATGCACAGGAGCTGTTTGTCTATGGCGCAAACCGTGAATATTTGCAGGAAGGGGCTGAGGCAGCTGGAATGTCAGAAGCGCATATCCATGGCTTTGACAGCCATGAAGCACTGGCAGATGCCCTCAAAGCCTTTGCACAGGCCGGAGATGTGCTGCTCTTTAAGGGGAGCCGTTCCATGCAGATGGAGAATGTCCTAAAATTGTTCCTTGGGGAGGAAGTTTGATTATGAAAACCATCCTGATTGCAGCGATCCTTGCGTTTGCTGTAACAGTTGTTATCGGAAAGCCGATCATTCGATGGCTGCAAAAACAGAAATTTGGGCAGAAGATCCTTGAGATCGGCCCCAAGTGGCACATGAACAAGCAATATACCCCGACGATGGGCGGCTTTATGTTCATCATCGGTATCACAGCCGCCGTCGGCATCACGGCGCTGCTGCTGGGGGTCTTTTCCTCGGGCGGTGCTGCGGTCGGCAGCTTTTTCTCCGTGTGGATGCTCGCAGTCGCCTATGGCTGTGTGGGCTTTGTGGATGACTGGGCAAAGATCAAGAAAAAGGAGAATGCCGGTCTGACCCCGATGCAGAAGCTCGTCCTGCAGATCGTTGTCGCTGCGGCATTTGTTTCCCTCCTGCATCTTGCGGGGGATCTGCCCATGACGGCAGACGGCGGCATCCTGCTCCCCATTCCAGGGACAGAGCTTTCGCTGACGCTTCCGTGGGTGGTATATCTCATCTTTGCGATCTTCACGATCGTGGCAGAGAACAATGCGGTCAACCTGACCGACGGCATCGATGGTCTGGCAGCGAGCGTTACCCTGCCAGTCGCAGTATTCTTTACTGCCCTGAACAATAAAGGCGGCAATCTGGGCGCGACTGTGTTTGCAGCTGCACTCATTGGCGCATTGTGCGCGTTTTTGGTCTATAATTTCAATCCGGCAAAGGTGTTTATGGGCGATACCGGCTCTCTGTTTCTGGGCGGTGCGGTCGCAGGGCTTGCATTTGCCGCAGGGCAGCCGCT
>JARIAV010000147.1 GCA_029257685.1 Butyricicoccus sp. | reverse complement strand
GGTTCATGCGCCTGTTGGTTTTTTGCGATGGCTTCGCGCTCTGCCATCAGCTCGCGCATCAGTGCACAGGCGTTCCATGAAATATTGGTCGGGGTGACAACGGCTTTCAAATGCACGCCGCCCGCTTTTTTGATCTCAGGGAGCATGCGGTCGAGCTGCGGCCCTGTAAACTGATAGAATACCAGCATTTCACTCTGAAAAGGGGTCTCCTCCGTTGGTGCAGCGTCCGCATATTCCGGTACCTTCAGAATGTGTCCAAGGGGCAGGGTGAACTGCTCAGGGGTGATCTCTCGGATACGGATACCCATTTTGATGCACGCGGCCTTGAGCTTCGCGGATTTGCTGCTGGGGATATTGTAGCACAGCATGACTGCATGATTCGGATTTTTCATAAAATACACACCTCTGTTTTCGATTTTTATTCATCTACAGTATACCGTATCTGTATAGATAAGACAAGAGAAAACGGTGCAGCACAAGGCTGCACCGTGATGAAAAATGAAAAGAGAAGTTATGAAATACAGTGATTTATGAATTCGGGGATACGGAAAAACTTAGAAGGTAACGTCTTCGCCCTTGTAGGTACACAGATACAGCTACTTCATCGTCTTGGTATCGATCGAGCGCGGGTTGGTGCTGGTGCAGGGGTCATTGACTGCTTCCTCTGCGAAAATATCGAGCTTTGCGGTAAAGTCCTCGTAAGAAATACCGAATTCCTCCACCGTAGTCGGAATGTTCATCTCGCGGTTCATCTGCTTGATGCATGCAACCAGAGAGGAAATCAGTTCGGTGTCTGTACCGCCGGAAAGTCCCAAACGCTTTGCGATCTCTACATACTTTGCAGGTGCGGTCTTTGCGTTGTACTGAATGACATACGGCAGATAGATGGCATTTGCACAGCCATGTGGGATGTTGAACAGCTTGCCGGTCTTATGCGCCATAGAGTGAACGATACCAAGGATCGCGTTGGAGAATGCCATACCTGCCAGACACTGTGCAATGTGCATCTGCTTTCTTGCGGTCGGCTCGCCCCTGAAAGAGTCAACGAGATCGGAAGCGATCATTTCGATGGACTTCATGGAAAGCGCATCGGTGATCGGGGTCGCGACGGTGGAGACATACGCCTCGATCGCATGCGTGAGTGCGTCCATACCGGTGTGTGCGACCAGCTTCTGCGGCAGACCCATGACAAGGCTGGTATCAACGATGGCGATATCCGGTGTGATCTCATAGTCTGCGATGGGATACTTGATGCCGGTCTCCGGATTTGTGATGACAGAGAAGGAAGTGACCTCGGTTGCAGTGCCGCTCGTTGTTGTAATGCCGACGAATCTTGCCTTCTGGCGCAGCTTGGGCAGAGAGAATGGTGTGAGTACCTTTTCAAATTCCAGCTCCGGATGCTCATAGAAGATCCACATGGACTTTGCAGCATCGATCGGAGAACCGCCGCCAATGGCGATGATCCAGTCCGCGCCAAATTCGCGCAGGGCCTCCGTACCCTTTTGTACGGTTTCAAAAGATGGGTCGTGCTCTACGCCCTGAAAGACCATGCTTTCCATATTGGCTTCCTTCAAAAGCCCCTGAACCTTAGCAACGGTGCCATCCTTGATGGTTCGCTCGGAACCGATTACGATAAAGGCCTTTGTGCCCTTGAGATCCTTGAGGACTTCGATGGCGTCATCGCCGGTGTAGACCTCGCGGGGGATCGTAAATCTTTGCATTGTGATAGTGCCTCCTTACAAAGTGAATGAAACGGTTTTGATTTGACGGATCAACTGACAAGGGATAGCTTAAACCATTTTTTCGTTGGCGTAAAGAAGGCACTTTTTAGGGGGATACATACTTTTTGGTAGGAATCATTCAGGTTCTTGGTTGCTATGCTGGTAGGCAGCCACATATTTTTTGCCCCAGAGATCCATGGCTTCCATGATGGGGATCAACTCCTGTCCGGTTTCGGTGAGGGAGTATTCCACCATTGGTGGGACGGAGGGATAGACCTTACGGGACAGGATCCCATACTTTTCCAGTTCTTTGAGCTGCTGGGTCAGCATTTTTTGTGTAATGGATGGGATCAGCCGACGAAATTCGTTGTAACGGATGATTTGATGCAGATGCAGGTTCCAGATGATGAGTGCTTTCCATTTGCCGCTCAGGATCTCCAAAGTAAGTTCGATCTCACATTGGTAATTGGAGCAGCTGATTTTATTTCCGCGTGAATCGGGCATATCAGTTCACCTCTTGTATGATTGTAGTATAAATTATAAGCAGAAATGTCTGAAAATGCAACTTTTCCCCAGAAGATATAGAAAGGATATCCGGAAGCGCACAGGGCTTTGCAGAGGAGACACAGAGGGATATGGAAAAAGACTTGGAAAAATTTTGAAATAACACTTGATTTTTATGCGAAAGTGTGATTAAATATAAATCAGATAAAATATTTATGCACTGCCACCTTCGGGCGCAGGGAAATAGGGGGAGACTCTAAAATGAAAAAGAAGATTTCTTTCGTGCTGGCATCCGCACTCGCTGCACTTTCTGTTACACCGGCACTTGCATGCACTGGAACTTATATCGGTTCTGCGGTTTCCGCAGACGGCAGCACCATGGTCGCGCGTACAGAGGATATCTCCGCCGCACATGCCAAGCAGCATATCGTTGTGCCGAGCAAGCACTATGCCGCAGGCGAAATGTTCGTAGATGAGGGCAATGGCTTCACCTATCCACAGCCGGAGACCGCATACAAATATACCATGGTTCCCGATTCTGAGGTCGAGGAAGATGGCATCTTTGGAGAGATCGGGTTCAATGAATATGGCGTCAGCGTAGATGCCACCGTATCCGCCGGCGCAAACGAAAAGGCACTTGCAGCCGATCCGCTGGTCGAGAATGGCTTGCGTGAGGCCAACATGGTTTCCGTGCTCCTGCCGCGGATCAAGACTGCCAAGGAAGGCGTCGAGCTGGTTGCAAAGATCCTCGAGGAAAAGGGCGCCGCAGAGGGCAACATCCTGACCATTGCAGACAGCAAGGAGGTCTGGTATATCGAAATCTACACCGGTCATCACTTTGCAGCATATAAGGCACCGGATAACATGGCGGCAGTCTATCCAAACTGCTTTATGCTGGGTTCTGTTGATCTGAGCGATACGGAGAATTATTATGCATCTCCTGATCTCATTTCCTTTGCCAAGGAAAAGGGCTTCTATAAAGAGCATAACGGCAAGTTCCATGCAGCCCTGTCTTACAGTGCGCCGGTATCCGGTGGCAATCGGGATCGGCTGTGGGCTGGACAGAACAAGCTCGGTCATAAGGTTGCATACGATGCACCCGTCTTTGAGCTGTTCTTCACACCGGAAGGTAAGGTAACGCTCAAGGATGTCATGGAATTGCAGCGGTACAGAAACGAAGGCACAGAAAAGACACCGGAAAAGAACAGCGAGGTGCGGACGATCGGCACGGCTGCAACCTGTGAAGCCCACATCGTACAGCTCAAGAAGGACTATCCGGCAGAGCTGGGCGGACTGCTCTGGATGACGATGGGCAATCCGGAACACTCGGTATATCTGCCATCCTACGGCAATATCCAGTCTACGCCCAAGGAATATCAGGTCAAGGCACCTGTGTATGATGCACAGTCTGCATACTGGAAGTTCAGAAGCCTTGCGGCACTGTCCGGACTGGATCGGGAGAAGTATGGTGCAGGCGTGCGGGCTTACTGGAATGCCTATGAAAATAAGCTCATCGAGGCACAGAAGCAGACCGATACCAAGGTCATTTCCATGATGAAGCAGAACAAGGCACAGGCAGCACAGCATACCACAAAGCTGGCGGCGGAGATTGCGGCAGATGCCATGTCCAAAGCGGATACCATGTTCAATGAACTGATGGCGTATGTGGCAAAGGAAGAGGGCAGACCGAACAAGGCACCGTTCAAGCCCAGCGTGATGCAGGAATTTGAACCGGCACAG
>JARIAV010000252.1 GCA_029257685.1 Butyricicoccus sp. | reverse complement strand
TACCCTGCTTTATGAGATTGGAAGAATGGAGGTGACCTGCAATGGAGATCCATGTGGGAGATCGCTTACTGATGAAGAAAGGACACCCATGCGGAAGCAAGGAATGGCTCGTGCTGCGCGTGGGCATGGACTTCCGTATGCGATGCTGTGGGTGCGGGCATGAAATCATGGCTGCACGCAGTAAAATAGAAAAGAATATCAAGTCTGTGTTGCGTGAGGAGGAATCACAATGCTGATCCAGGGAAAACAGATGCACATTCAAATCAAAAAGGGCGATATTGGACGTTATGTGATCCTGCCAGGGGATCCGGCACGGTGCGAGCGTATCGCGCGGTATTTTGACGAGCCGGAGTTCCTTTCGTCCAACCGTGAATATACGGTCTGGCGCGGCAAGCTGTGCGGCGAGCCCGTCGCGGTCTGCTCCACGGGCATCGGCGGCCCCTCGGCTGCGATCGCTCTGGAGGAGCTGGTCGAGTGCGGCGCGGATACCTTTATTCGTGTAGGCACTTCGGGCGGCATCGTGGAGGAGGTGCGCGGCGGAGATGTCGTGATCGCGACCGCAGCTGTGCGGCAGGAGGGTACGACAAGAGAATATATGCCGATCGAATATCCGGCAACGGCAAACTTTGAGGTCGTGCAGGCCTTGCATCAGGCGGCAAAGACGCTTGGATTCCGGCAGCATGTGGGCGTGATCCAGTCCAAAGACGGATTTTATGGCGAGATCCGGCCCAATGAACAGCCGGTGGGCGCGGAGTTGGAAGCAAAGTGGGCGGCTTGGAAGGCAGGCGGCGTGCTGACCAGTGAAATGGAATGTGCGGCCGTGTTCGTTGTGGGTGCAGTGCGCCGCGTGCGTTGTGGCGCGGTGCTCAATGTGCTCTGGAACGCGAGCACGGACGAGACGATGGATGCGTCTCCGGAAATGGCAGAGCGCGGTGTGCAGACGGCGGTAGAGGCACTCAAGCTGCTCATTGCACAGGATCGAGAACCGTAAGCGATATGGGCATAAAAAAACAGGTCGAGACGATAGGTCTCGACCTGTTTTTTATGGAGAAAAAAGGTTTCACACGGCAGCGGAGGGATCGACACGCTCCGTGAATTTGAACAGACGGCTGATGATAACGCAGGTTTCGTCCCGTGTGGTAAAACCGGACGGATTGAATGTACCGGCGGCGTTGTTGCCTGTGAGCAGTCCCAGACTGTATGCAAAGCGGATATCCCCTTGATACTGTTCGGAGGCGGTGTTGAGATCCGGGATCCGGCTGGTATCGATCAGGGTGACCGTGCTCACATCCTCGTGGAGCAGATTGGATGCTGCATTGACCAGAACATACGCCATTTTTTCACGCGTGATGGGCATATTCCCCTCGGAAAGCATGGATGCGTCCAGCAATCCGGCATCAACGGCCTGCTGCATGACACCCTGTGGCCAGTTGGTCGTGTCGGCTTTGGTGCCGGCTGTGTTGAGGATGATGGTGACGAGCTCGGCAGTCGTGATCTTTTCCTTGGGTTTGAATGTACCGTCCGCGTAGCCCTTGATCCCGCCCTTGGCGACAAGTGTGGTGATGTATTGCTCTGCCCATGAGTTCTGAATGGCAGAAGCATAGTCATGGAATGATTGTACTTCGATTGCGTTTGCGGCGGTGCTCAAGAGCAGGACGCTCATGAAAAGTGCCGCGGCTGTTTTTCGCTTCATTTTGAAATATTCCCCTTCCGAAATCTTTCTAAGGCTATCATAGCATACTATTCGTCTCTTTACAACAAAATAAAATCCAGAAACAGAGGGAGTTTCTGGACTTTTTTGTATTTTTTTCAGAGAAAACTTTGAAAAGAGCAGCCGGATATCGGATCAATCGGCATGATCCGTGTGCTCTGCTCCGACTACCGGCTTGAAATCCTTATCATAGATCGCGGTCAGCTGATCGATGAGCTTCAGCAGGAACTCTGCCTGTGGATCATTTGGGTCGGCTTGTTGCAGTGTTTCTGCTGATTTTTTGAGATCGATGATGAGTTTTAAGAAATCTGCGATCCCGCTTTTTACATGATTGAGAGTGAGGGAGAGCTTCATATACTGATACTCTAAGGCATCATAGCGGTCTTTCAAATCTTCGTAATCCATATCTTTCCTCCGTACTTCTGTGTGTCTGCGATGTGGTAGATCTTCTTCAATAATAGCATAGTGTGAGAGGAGATACAACCGAGGAGATCTCAGCGGTCAGGCTTTTGGCAGGAGCAGGCATACGGCATGCGCGGCGATCCCTTCCTTGCTGCCGGTAAAGCCGAGCCCCTCCTCGGTCGTGGCTTTGACGCTGATGCAGTCGATGGATACACCGAGTGCCTGAGCGATATTTTCACGCATTGCAGGGATGTGGGGCGCGAGTTTGGGGGCCTGTGCCAGAACGGTTGCATCCAGATTGCCGAGCATCCAGCCCTTTTGCGCCAGCCGTGCCCCAACTTCGCGCAGCAGTGCCAGAGAATCTGCACCCTTATATTGGGGGTCAGTGTCGGGAAAGAGCTGTCCGATGTCTCCCATCGCACACGCACCCAGTAGGGCGTCCATGACCGCATGCAGCAGTACATCGGCGTCACTGTGGCCCAGTAAGCCGGTTTCGTGTGGGATGGTCACGCCGCCAATGATACACTTGCGGCCGGATACCAGTTTATGTACATCATATCCATGTCCGATACGCATATTATAATTCCTCCTCCATGACGATTGATTCCGCGATCAC
>JARIAV010000102.1 GCA_029257685.1 Butyricicoccus sp. | reverse complement strand
CGGCGCGCAGCTCGATCCAGCTGTTGACCTGTGCTTCATAGTAATCGACCATTGACTGCATGTGGCTGTTCATGTTCTCGTGCATCACACGCTTTGTCATGAAAAAGTTGCCCAAGTAAATCAAAATGACCGACACAAAGAACACTGCACCGATCAAGGCCGCCATTTTCTTGACCAATGAAACACGGCGCTCTGATACTTTTTTCCGCAAAACAATTCCTCCCATAAACTTGAAATTAGAAAAAACAGAACATTTGAAACATTTTCATTCTTCCTCGCCTTTCATACTTTGAACCTTGTTCAAAGCATGAAAAAAGCGATATCCTACCCACTAAATGAATATGTATACGCTCTACTTTTTCTATATAGATTCTGCCCCTATTATATTTCAATTTCTAACAATTTTCAAGAAAATTTTCAAATGTTTTTTTGTAGAAAATTGAAAAATCAATCATTTCCTTTTTGTTCATTGTGCTAAAATATTCTATTTTAGAAAATAAAAAGTCAGAACCCTGATGGTTCTGACTTTTTATGATATGCAAAGCGCATATCGCAACGGTTTATTGACGAAGCCGGAACGCCCCCGCAAGTCCCCTCAGCTGCTCGGCCTGTGCATTGAGTTCTTCTGCACCTGCCGCGCTTTCTTCCGCTGTCGCAGTGTTGTCCTGTACGACACAGGAAATCTGATCGACACGGCATGCGATCTCGCTGAACTGGTTGGACAGCGACTGATAGGAGCTTACGATGCCCTCTACCGTATGTACGACACTTTCCGTTTTGGCTGCTGCCGAGCCCAGAAGCGCCGCCGTAGAGTCCGCGATCTCACGGCCTTTGGCAACCGCCGTGACCGATGACTCGATCAGGTTCGTGGTGTTCTGCACGGCCTCCGATGTTGTAGCGGCAAGCGAGCGCACCTCATCGGCAACGACGGCAAAGCCCTTGCCTGCGGCGCCTGCTCTTGCCGCCTCGATCGCCGCATTAAGGGCAAGGATATTGGTCTGGAATGCAATGTCCTCAATATTCTTGATGATTTTATGGATCTGCTTGGAGCGATCGGAAATATCGCCCATCGCTTCCAGCATTTTCCCCATTTCCTCGTTGCTGTCCATGATCTCTGCGGTGATCGTTTCCAGACTTTTACAGGTATCTACGGCATGCTGCCAGCCATCCGACGCTTCTGTGGAAAGCTCGATCACAGAACTCGACAGGGCATCGACGGCATCTGCCTGTTCGGTGGCACCGTGTGCCAGTCCCTGCGAGCCATTGGACAGCTGCTCTGCATTCATGGAGACCTGTGCTGCTGCCCCGTTGAGTCGGGACAGCGTCTGATTGAGAGAATCCAGAATGGTATCGAGCGCTTCCATGATGGGCTGGAAATCGCCATGATAGACGATATCGGTATGCAGATCCATATCCCCATGTGCCATACCAGTCAAAATACGGGAGATATCGCTGACATATTCCTTGAGTACGTCTTTGGTGTGGTGGATATCTGCCACCAGAAGTCCGATTTCCGAAGTATCCGGCTCCAATTCAAATGCAGAGGAAAGATTGCCGGTTGCGATCTCACGCATCTCATTCTGGATGAGCTGGATCGGGCGAACCACCTTACGATGGATACAATACTGGCTGCCGAGCTGCATGACAATGATGAACAGGATCATCACATATACGATGAGATCCAGGATATGCAGCACACGCTCCAACTTCTGCACCTGCATCTTGGTGCGCGCATCCAGTGTTTCCAAAAATTTCCCCTGCATTGCATAGATCTGTTCCTGCACCTTGTTATAGGTCACACCATAGACATACTTGATGGCGATCGACTGTCTGCCTGCATTGGAAAGCTGGATCGCAGATTTTTCTGAGGAAACCAGTGTATTGGACAGGTTTACCATGTCTTTGATGATCTTTTCTTCCTCTTCCGTGATGCCGATGCCATGCAGACCGTCCAATCCCTTATCGCGATTTTTATCCTGCTCGAGCTCGCGCATATATGCGTCATAAAACATCGGCTCTCCGGTGCTTGCATAGCCGCGCACGGCATTGGTCAGATTGGCTGAGCCCTTGATATACTGGTTGGCATACTGTACCAGATCATACCGATCCTGATTCGCCTTCTCGATCATAGAAGTACAACGTGCATTGAAAAAAAAGGAGATCGCGATCGCGACCAAAAAGAAAATAGACCCTATATTGAGGATCCGAACCAGGGTGGACTGCTTGATTGCTTTCTTCATATAACATCCTCCAGTTTGCATCAATATATGCCACGCACCCAAACACCTTTATTATACAAAATTTACGATAATAGTGCAACTAAAAGATTTTATTTTTTATATTTCAACCAAAAAGATTGAATTTTTTATGAACAATTAAGTCAGTCTTTTTCTACCATTCCAAGCACGTTTTCAATTCTTATGACACTCTGCGACTGGAATCATTTCCCGATCTTATGCGGTTTTCCACTGTCATACAGCTCCTGCCGGATCGCAGCGAACATACTCTCTGCCATGGACAGATATCTCCGACAGGCAGCCTCATCGATCACCAGTGGAAGATCGGTCGGATACCGCGTTTCGATATAGAGATTATTGAGCGCCGCACTTTCATCCAGCCACTGTGTAAAGATGTCATCGCACACGACCGCCTGCCGACAGAGATATGTGAGGTTATGGCCAT
>JARIAV010000071.1 GCA_029257685.1 Butyricicoccus sp. | reverse complement strand
TTTTGCAGCAGGGCAACGGCTTCATACATCAGGGCGGCAACGACGGCAAGGATCAGCACGCTGGTCATGACGAGATCGAGCTGGAACACCTGACCGCCGTATACGATCAGATATCCGAGCCCTGCCTTGCTGACGAGGAACTCACCGGCAATGACACCGACGAGAGAAAGCCCGATGTTGATTTTGAGCGAGTTGAACAGCGTGCCCAGATTGGCAGGGAATACGATCTTGTAAAAGATCTGTGCGCGTGTTGCGCCAAAGGTACGCGCCATTTTGAGGTATTCGGGATCTGTGCGCAGGAATCCTGCCAGCATTTCCAGAACCGTGACGATGAGACTGATGGCGAGTGCCATAAAGATGATGGCAGAGGTTCCGGCACCGGCAAGGATGATGATGACAGGGCCCAGTGCGATCTTGGGCAGGCTGTTGAGCACAACGAGATAGGGTTCCGCGATACGCGAGACGGTGGGCGACCACCATAGGATGACGCTGACAACAAGCCCGATCGCAGCACCCAGCGCAAAGCCTGCAAGGGTCTCGTAGACGGTGACACCGATATGCAGGAGCAAATGGTTCTGCGACAGAGCGGTCAGGGTGGTCAGGATCCGGGAGGGCTGGCTCAGGATAAAGGGATCGATCCAGCCGAGGTCTGCTGCCACTTCCCAGAGCACAAAAAAGGCGGCAAGGATACCGATGCGGCAGCTGCGGATCAACCAGCGCTGCCGACGCATTTGCCGCAAATATGCACTTCTCGCAGGGGAAATGGCATTATTTGGCTTCATCAGCACGCAACTCCTTCCAAATGTGATCGAAATAATGGGAAAACTTTGGGTCGCCGCGGCAGGAGAGCGGCGTGCGGCCCTCGCCAAAGTCGATCTCCAGCAGCTCCTTGACCACGGCTGGACGGTGGGACAGGATGAGGATCTGGTCGCCCATGCTGATGCTTTCCGGAATATCGTGCGTGACCATGAGCGTTGTGACACCCTCGCGCTTGAGGATGCTGTACACATCGTTAGTCACGGTCAGACGGGTCTGGTAATCGAGCGCAGAGAAAGCTTCATCGAGCAGCAGGAGCTTGGGGCCGGCTGCCAGTGTGCGGATCAGGGAGACGCGCTGGCGCATGCCGCCGGAAAGCTGACGGGGGTACTTGTCGCGGAACGAAGCAAGTCCATAGGTTTCCAAAAGGCGTTCTGCACGCGCGATCGTTTCCGGCGTCTTGTTGTGCCGGATCTCCAGACCGAACAGGATATTTTTCCAGATCGTGCGCCATTCCAGAAGGTCATCGCGCTGGAGCATATAGCCGATCTGAGGGGAAACCCCGTGAATCTCCTCGCCGTCGAGACGAACCATGCCGCTGGTGGCAGGCATAAGACCAGCGATCACACTGAGCAGTGTGGATTTTCCGCAGCCGGACGGGCCTACGATGCTGATGAATGTGCCTGCCTCGACCGCAAATGAGATATGCTCAAACGCAGTCACTTCGCCATTCTTTGCCTGATAGGTCATACCAATGTCCTCTACAGATAAAAGTGACATATCATTCCCTCCTTTTTCTTCATCTGTTTTCAGTACATGCAGGAGGTCGGC
>JARIAV010000070.1 GCA_029257685.1 Butyricicoccus sp. | reverse complement strand
CCGCAGGCTGTACCGTTTTACATAGTCCGCGCGTAAATTCGGCAGATTCGATACCGGTCTGTCCCAAAACACCGGAGGCAGCCGCACAGACCGGACGCCATGCGGCAAATTCCTGCGGCATTTGCTCACGCAGATGACGGGTGACCAAAATGTGCTCCACGGTGAGCGGACCAATGGCGTCGGGCGTAATGGCGCGATTTCCAAGCCCGATCACAAAAATTGGAGAATCAGACTTGATTTCTGGGAGCAAGTCGGTTAAAATGTCAGAAAGAGCTTGTACGGCGCGTGGGAACGCCTCGCACTCGCGGCGCGTCAGCGGATCGATCCGCAGGGTGCTGTAGCGTCCGATCGGCTTGCCCAAGGCGTGTGCCGCTTCGTCCGTCTGTACCTCGACCGTGTGGATGGAAAAGCCGGATTCTGTGTGGTCGGTCTGTAAAATGCCGTGCGGGGATCCTGCGCCATAGGTATGCACGAGGGCTTCCTGTGCAAGGTCTGTACGAAATCCCATTTGAATCATCCTTTCTATTTTGCATGCTCTCTCCCTAGCGTGTGAAAAAATTTTGGAGTATATGCAAAAAAATAAAAAAAACACTTGCAATTTAGGGGGAAAGATGATATAGTAAGAATACTGATGACTGGAAAGCCGAAGGAGGTGGAACCCATGCCGAATATTAAGTCCGCTAAGAAGCGCGTTAAGGTAATCAAGGCGAAGAGCCTGCAGAACCAGATGGCGAAGTCTGCGCTCAAGACTGTTCTGAAGAAGTTTGACGCGGCTGTGGCTGCTGGCGATAAGTCTGCCGCTGAGGCTGCTTACAAGGTTGCTGTTAAGGCTGTCGATCAGGCTGCTGCAAAGCACCTGATGCACAAGAACACTGCTGCTCACAAGAAGAGCGCTCTGACTCTGAAGCTCAACGCTGTACAGTAATTTTATGTTCTGTAAAAATCACACCGTCGAACCTTTGGTTTGACGGTGTTTTTTTATCATTTTCGTGCATAAAGAGCCGATTTTCAGTCGAACGAATGGGATAAATTTGGATATACTTTTGATAGGCTATGTGCTATAATTGTGTGGAAAAATTATACAATTCTTCTGATAGGAGGTTTTTATATGCAGAAAAAATGGATGCGCATGCTCGCAGTCTGTCAGCTGTGCTTCCTGCTCCTCACGACAACGGCATGTGCTGCCCCTGCTGCGCTGCCGGACAAGCCGACAGAGGAGACTCCCAGCGTCGTACCCGTCCGAACGGGCGGGATGCTCTATATCCCCGATCGCTCGGTCTATTTTGCAGACGTGAACACAGGATACCAATGGGCATTCCATGCCATCGACTATCTTGCCAATACCAATGTCGTCACCGGTACCGGAAATCTGATCTACAGTCCGGCAGAATCGCTCTCCCGTGCAGATTTCGTTTTGATGCTCTACCGTGCGTATGATATGCAGAAGTACAGCACAGAGGAAAAGTTCTCAGATGTGCGGGAAAATGCATACTATGCAAAGGCCGTCGATGCGGCGCGCGCTATTGGGATCATCAGTGGCGGAACCAAAAATGATTTTCGCCCAACGGAAAAGCTGACCCGTCAGGATGCGATGGTCATGCTCAAGCGTACCCTCGACCGCACGGGGCTGGCGTTCAAGACAGGGGATCTGTCCAAATTCACCGATGCAAAGCGCGTCTCACCGTATGCTGCCGAATCGGTCGCGGCTCTGGTCGATGCCGGTGTCATCTCAGGCACAAGGAAGGGTAAGCTCAATCCCAGAGAACCGGTCACCCGTGCGGAGATGGCGGTCATGCTCTACCATGCCTTGCATCTGCGTGCAGTGGAGGGAACAGCGGTCTATCTGCCGCAGCCTGCTGTGCGGATCGTATGTGTGGGCAGTACCATCTATGCAGATGTAAGGATCGAAAATTATCGATCCGGTCAAACGTATGCAGGACTGTATCAGCTGGAACAGATGGTGCAAAAGGATCATGAATATTCCGTCACTCTGGGAGACGCTGAGCCGATCGACGATACCATCGTTTGGGACGGGAATCAGCTGACGGTCAATGGAACGGTCATGCCGGTTGCGGACGATCATGAGGCCATCGCGGTAGATATGTATTCCAAGCGCAAGGCTGGTCTCTGCTCCACCGGAAAGGAATATCGTGCCGGAGCCGTATCCGTCATAGATGGCGTGGTACAAACCGTGTACTATAAAAAGTAGTCGGCAAAGGAAGCCGGAAACAGGTATTAAAAAGCACAAAAAATCGGTCGTGGAGAGAAGCAGTATCGCTTCTCCCCACGACCGATTTTTATCTTTTGTTCAAAGATTGTATGCCCGAAACAGCTCCCTTTTGAGCTCGGCGTTCCCAAGCACCTTGGGGATCTCGGAGGTGCGTCCATCCTGTATCAGCCTGTTGAGCAATGCTATCATGCGTTTCTCGCCCTCCTGAACCGCCTCCTCGTATGCTTGCGATCGCTCCTTATGGACTTTTTGCGGACAGGTCCTATACGCAGCTTCTTTTGCCGGATCAGATCGCAGATCGTTCACTGCCGCACAGATATCTTTTACGAAATCGGATTCAAAAGCACTTTTTTCATCATGCAGATAGCTTAAAAATTCCAACAATTCCTTGGGGGCGTTTGCCTCGCTGTGCGTGTATGCGGAGTTGAGGATCCATACATAGCTGCCATCGGTGTATGCAAGATCGGAATACCCCCGGATTTGATCCACCCTGAGATACAAAGGTAAACCATATCCGTAGCAGTCAAAGGAACAAACCAAGATGATATAAGTGTCGGGTACTTCTGCATAGGGTATCCCATTCTCCCAAATATTGCCGTCGAGGTACGCTTGACAGCAGCGGATCCGTCGTTCGAGATCCCTCGGGTCGGTCTCCTGCGTGAGGGATTGCATGGAGACCTTGCAGAGTGTATCCTGCCCGTCCTCTAAACAGACATCCAGCCAGATATTGGAGGAAACAAGGGGATCTTGGGGTTTGTCTTGTTCTGAGATGGGCGTGATCTTCTTGATTTTACAGTTGAGCAGGAGCTCTAAAAATTTTTTTGAGATCTTCTCCTGCCCCATTATCTGAGAAAATACATAGGAATCAGCTAAAGTGGCATCTTTCAAGGCTTTTAATTGCGTATCCATCGTTTATCACCTGCATTTCTTTTCTTTCATTATAGTATGGTTTTTACACTTTTACAATAGATTTGTTATCCCCATGCCTGTGCAAGTGCATCGACAGCCGCTGTCAGCTGTTCGGATGGGATGCCTGCATAGCCAAGGAGGACCGTTGCAGGGGGGCAGGCGGCAGATGTACCGATATAGTAGCTGGAAAGCCCGTATACCCGTACCCCTTTTGCGGCGGCGGAAGCGATCAGCTGCTGCTCGTTCATGCCGTTTTCCATGTGCAGGAGCAGATGCAGTCCGGCTTCCGTTCCTGAAACGTGATAGCGTCCGGCGAGTGAGGACTGCGCGAGTGCGTTCAGCAGGGTATCCAGACGCGCCTTGTACAGATTGCGGATACGGTTGACATGACGCTCAAAGCTGCCGGTTTCCAGAAAGCGTGCAAGGGTATACTGTTCAAAGACCGGTACCGTAGAGGCATAGCTGCCAAAGCGCGCCTGATAGATGGGGAGCAGGCTGCGCGGCAGGGCGATATATCCGATGCGCAGAGAGGGCGCAAGGCTCTTGGCAAAGGTATTGTGATAGATCACACGGTCGTTGTGGTCGAGCTCCTTGAGTGCAGGGATGGGGCGCGAGACAAAGCGGAACTCGGAATCATAATCATCTTCGATGAGATACCGATCCTCAGCCTCGTTGGCCCAGCGCAAAAGTGCCATACGGCGTGCAGCTGAGGTCACGACCCCCAGTGGGAAATGATGGGAGGGGGTGAGATAAGCCACAGACGCATTGGAGGCACACAGGGATTCAAAGCACAGCCCGTCAGCATCCAGCGGAATGGGGACGGTGGCGGCGTCGTTCGCCTCAAAGATCTGCCCGAGCTTGGGATATCCGGGGGTTTCGATGGCATAGGTGCGCTTTCTGCCAAGCAGCTGGATGAGCAGCGTAACCAGATATTCCGAGCCTGCCCCTACAATGATCTGGTCCGGTTCTACCGAGATGCCGCGAAAGGCATACAGATAGCGGCGGATCTGCTCGCGCAGGGCAAGCACGCCCTGTGATGCGGCTTCCAGCAACAGGCTGCGGTCATAATCGGTCAGGACAGCGCGGGACAGCCTCGCCCAGATCGAGAAGGGGAAGCAGTCGGTATCGACCACATTGGTTTTGAAGTCAAAGGCAAATGGAGGGGACGGCGCAGGTGAGACAGGCGCAGAGGGGGGCATGGTTGGGAGCGGATGGGGCAGCGTATCCACCTGCTGCACGAAGTAGCCGCTGCGCGGTACGGCGCGGATATATCCCTCAGCAGCAAGCTGTCCATACGCAGTCTCTACCGTGATCTGACTGACGCGCAGATGCGCGGAGAGGGGGCGTTTGGCGGGCAGCTGCTCGCCGCCGGCAAGCTGGCCGGTCATGATGTCATGACGGATGGCACGGTAAAGTTGTTCATAAAGAGGAAGTTTTGCGTTATGGTCGAGATGATAGGTCAGCATAATGCACCTCATATGGGAACGATAGATGGGGATGGAAAAACAGCCGCCCGTGGGCGGCTGTTAAGAACCTTCTTCTTCAAAAAATGCCTGTAGTTTTTTCAGGCTGCTGGCAAGGAGTGCCGTTTCATCATCGGATAGATCGCTGAGCGCGGCGGAGATCATACGCTCATGAAAGCCCTTGTGATAGGCATATACGGTTTCACCGCGCGGTGTCAGAGAGATATTGACGACGCGTTTATCTGATTCATCTCGGACGCGCTGAATAAGACCCTTGTTCTCCAGTTTATCACAGGCGATGGTGAGGGTGGCAAGGGTGATCCCCAAAAGCTTTGCGATGGCAGACATGCGGCTGGGCTGATTCGCCCCGATCTTTTCGATGATGTGGATCTCTGTGATGGAAATTTTATCTCCAAGACCAGCAGTGAGGGAGCGTTCTTCGATTTTATTGATGCGTGTCCAGATATCGACCAGAAAATTATTGATCGAATCATGATCGGACATATCGATCCCTCCTTTTTGTTAGTGTGGGCTAATTGAACAGGATAAGTATAGCATATCACCACAAAAAACACAAGATAACCAATCAAATTTTGTGGCGGGGCAAGGCGTATGCGCAGAGGCAAAACATATAGGAAAAGCGGCTGTCGCATCGGACAGCCGCGAAAAGAAAGGCTTAACTTTCAGGTGTTTTTTCATTGGAAGATGGGCGGCGTTTGGGCGCACGGCGCGGACGACGGCGCTTTTTTGCTTCCGTGGATTCGGTATTTTCTTCCGATTGCCTGGGGGCTGCCTTGACAAGCCGAGGACGCTCGGGCGCGTCAGCAGGCTGTCGGCGTGGGGGACGTGGTGCAGATGGCTTGTGCTCCTCGCTTTGTGGGGCAGCTTTGACACGGCGCGGCTTTTCGTTGCGCGGACGCACGGGCGGTTCTGCTACCGCTGTCGGTGTCTGCTCCTGCATGGGGTCGATCTCTGGTGTTTTAGATGGGCAGCTGCCGCAGCCGCCTCCGCAGCAACCCGTGTTCCCGCCGCCATTTTTCTTGGCGCGTCCGGAACGGATCATCTGACAATCGGAGCAGGAGAAGGTCTTGGGTTCATCGGGGGAGTCCTCCAGCTGTACCTTGCAGGTGCCGCGCAGCATCTGCGTGGAGAGCACCGTACCGCGGCCTTCCGGGGTCTCGACCAGACTTTCGGTTTTTGGAGTGACCTTTTGCAGCTCGGTATAGACCT
>JARIAV010000048.1 GCA_029257685.1 Butyricicoccus sp. | reverse complement strand
AGATCTCCTGTATTTCGGCATCCTCGATTTTGACACATGCAGATCAGAGCAAATATGAGTTGATCCCCGTGGGCATTACACGCGACGGAAGATGGTTCCTTTATGAGCATGCGGACCCCGAAAAGGTAAAATCGGGCGCATGGGAGCAGGAAGCCGGTCTGTGTCCGGCGGTGCTCTCTCCCGATCGCCATACACATGGCCTGCTCGTCGAGCGAGAGAACGGGATGGAGCGCATTCCCATCGATGTATGCTTTCCCGTTCTGCATGGCTTCGGCGGTGAGGACGGGGCCGTACAGGGGCTGCTGACGCTGGCAGGGATCCCGTTCGTAGGTCCTGGTGTCGCGGCTTCGGCAAACGCAATGGACAAGAGCCTCACCAAGATCGTGGTGGACACGACAGGTGTGCGTCAGGCTGCCTATGCGATCGTCCTGCGTCCGGACTACCAGAAAGATGCCGTGGCGGCTGCAAAGCGTGCGGAGCGCGCGCTGGATGGCGTCTATCCCATGTTCGTCAAGCCGTGTTCTTCCGGCTCCTCGGTGGGCGTTGCGCGTGCAGATGACTTTGCAGGCTTGACTGCCGGTCTCGCGGAGGCATTCCGTTGGGATACCAAGGTGCTGGTAGAGGAATTCATCGACGGCTATGAGGTGGAATGTGCAGTGCTCGGCAATACGGAGCCGATCGCCTCCACGGTCGGACAGATCGCCCCCACACAGACATTCTATACCTTTGATGCAAAGTACAATGATACGTCCTCTGCGCTCTATATCCCGGCGCATATTTCCGAGGCGGCGATCGCAAAGGTACAGGAAAATGCCATCCGCGTATATACTGCGCTTGGCTGCCGCGGACTGTCCCGTGTGGACTTTTTCTGCACCCGAGACGGTGAGGAGATCGTGTTCAATGAGATCAACACCATTCCCGGTTTCACAAGCATTTCCATGTATCCCAAGCTGTTTGCGCATGGCGGTCTGTCATACAGCGCACTCATCGACCGCCTGATCGAACTGGCAATGGAGGAGCTGCATGGATAACCGTCCCATCGGGGTATTTGATTCGGGTGTAGGCGGACTGACTGCCGTGCGCCGCCTGCATGAGATCCTGCCACATGAGGATATCATCTATTTTGGCGATACCGGACGTGTACCCTATGGTACACGCTCGGCGGAGACCATCTTGAAGTATACCCGTCAGGACGTACATTTTTTGCAGGCGTTCGATATCAAGGCGATCGTGGTCGCGTGCAACACGGTTTCGGCAACGGCACTCGATATCGTGGCACAGGAAACCGATGTACCCATGATCGGTGTCGTCTCACCTGCCTGTGAGGCTGCACGAAAGGCGACCGTCACCGGACGCATCGGTGTCATCGGTACACAGGCGACCGTGCGCTCCGGCGTATATGAACGGATGCTGCATGAAGCAGACCCAAAGCTGTCCGTTTTTATGCAGCCCTGCCCCTTGCTCGTCCCGCTCGCTGAGAATGGACGCGTCCATCCGGGCGATATCGTAGCAGAAACACTGG
>JARIAV010000349.1 GCA_029257685.1 Butyricicoccus sp. | reverse complement strand
GACCAGCAGGCTGAACAACGCGGTTGCACAAATCAGCATCGCGATGCGCTCATGGCTCAGTTCTTTCCGGCGCTGTTCGCGGCGGTTTGCGTGTACGGCGGCAAGCAGCTGCTCATTCTGCTTATGTGTGTGCTTCTGCATCCGCATCAGCTTCCACACCAGTTCCTCGATATCGTGGACTTCTCCGCGCAGACTTTGGGTTGCGCAGGCAGCTTTCGCGACCTGCCCCTCCATGCGACGCATGTACTTTTCACTCTTTTGGCTCATTTTGATTCTCCTTCATCAATCAAATAAAATCTTTCCATCAGATACTTTTCAGGTATCTTGCCTGCGATCGTCAGGTATCCCTGTTCATTGAGTTCAGCGTTCAATTCCCGAATCACGGAATACGCTTTGGATTTGCCAACTTTCAGCATCTTCTGAACCGCCGCAGCGTCTAAGTATTTCATACCTGTCTCCTCCGATCAGAGGCAGGCATCAGGGACTCTTGCTTTTCCTCCAGAAATTTATTTACAAAATATGCCTGCCCCTTTCCTGTGACCTTTGGTGTTCGAGTCACCACAGTATGCCCATCTGAATGTATATGGGTGGATTCCTTGATTTCAAACAATCCCTGTTCCATGCTGCGCTGGGTCGGCATATTCCAATCACTGCCCTTACGCTTGATCAAGTATCCTTTCTCACGCAGCCAATCAAACAGACGGTTGCCACCCATTTTCACACCATTCTGCCGCAGGATCTTAGCCAGATCAAAGACAAGGATCGACGCGTTGGACGCTGCAACCGCATCCGCAAACAATGCCTTCGGCTTCATCTCCTGAATGATAAGTTCTTTCTGTTTCAGCTGCTCACCAGCCTGTAAAAGCAGATCCGCAAGCGATTCAGGGTTATGCGTAATGTCATACGCCTTCTGGTCAGTCATGTACGCGCCATGCTTTCGGATTGCTGGAAGCACCTCAGATGTTACCCATCGGCGGAACTTCTTCGCACTCGGAAGCTTACTGGACAGGCACAGGCTATATAGACCAGATTCGTTGATAAGTACAGGGCGTTGTTCACGATTCATGGAGTCACGAATCGTTACCCCATCTGTTTTGTCTTCCGGATCTACATGATCCAGCAAGGTCTTGCGAGGATTGCTATATCCAAGTACCTGCGCCACATCCTTGCCAATCAGCCACGGCTCACCGTTCACCTCTACGGTGCGCACTTCACCAAACTCTGGGTTGGCGAAAATCTTTAATTCATTCATGGGTTATCTCCTTTCGTTCTACATAATCCCAAAGAATTTGTAAAATAAGTGCATTTTTAGATACACCAAGCTCCTCTGAACGCGTGTCAAGCATTCTGTATAACTCTTCTGGCATTCGAAATGTAAAACGCGTTCTGTTGTCTTTTGTCATATATTTGACGTCACTCCTTTCTGGTCTTATGATATCACGTCATCTTTTTGACGTCAAGTGTCATCATTGACTTTTCTAAAAAACGTCTTTATAATGTCTATATGACGTCAAGTGAGGTGATGAAAATGAAGTTAAAGGATAAGCTGTCCATAGAGCCGCTTCCGATCAGCGAAAAACGCTTTACGCTTCGCATGAATGCAACGCTGTTCGAGCAGATTTCTATCATTGCAAAAGAACATAAACGTTCTATTGCCAAAGAAATCGAATGCGCGATAGAGGCGTATGTCCAGGAAATCATGGAAAATGAAGCGTAATCAGCATTCCTTTCCATTGAAGTATGCTTGCAGCGCAAAAACCACATAATCCTTTACTGGGTATCCCCGGCGATCCGCCTGTTCCTTGAGTTTGTCAAAAAGTTCTTGGGACAGGCGGATTGTTATTTGCTTTTTCATCGTGTTCCTCCTCCTCGTTGTCCATGATAGATCCTCCTCTCTAATTCTTTTGCTGGCGGATGATATCCGAAAGCGCGCTCCGAAACCGTTCTTCTGCGCCGTTCGGGGTTCTATGGCCATTGAGTACCATGCTGACGTACTCAGGCGTTATCCCTAAATGCTCCGCAAGACGTTTCTTGGTTATACGATGCATGTGCATTTTGCCAATAATTTCAGCTGTCCATTGTGCAGGCATACAATTTTCACCTCCTATCATTTTACAGTTGCATTTCATAAACTTTCGCGGTATTATAATCATATAAGAACTTAAACTATATTGATTTTGTCTTTTCGAAGTTTATGTACTGCAACCTCTTGAGTCCAGTATAGTACATGAACATAAACCATGTCAATATCGTTTTGTCATGTTCTTCAACTTTTATCATTTTTATACAAAAAAAGGTGTGTTCAATTTATGTTTTATGACACTTATGCCTATCTATGTCAGCAAATTGGCAAAAGTCCAAGTTCTGTTGCGCAGGAACTTGGCATCAATAAATCAAATGTGACAAATTGGAAAAATAATGGCTATACGCCTCGCGGTGATACTTTAAATAGAATTGCTGAATATTTTAATGTCTCCATTGATTTTCTATTAAGAGATGGTACACCAAAAGCGCCTGCCACAGGTGGTATGGCGGAAGCAGAAGCACAGTCAAAAATATCAGCCGACGACTTTACGGAGCAACTGATGCAGAGCGATATAAGCCCTGATATCGTTATGATTGCGAGAGCCGGAAAGAAAATGACAGCTGACCAAGCAGAAAACCTCAGAAAGTATGCGCAATATATGTTTCCGGAGGCGTTTGCGGATGACGATTGAATGTAGGCAGCAACTATATTCCACCATTTTTCGTTTTATGATCGTGCATCATATAGATGATATTCCCATTGAGCTGGCACCACTGTGCAAAAAAATTGGTGTAGAATTGATTCCTCTGACACGGATCACTGCCGAGTCAGATTTATCTCCAAACGAAATTTTCGATATTTGGGGAAACTCCGATGGTGTCGTACATCGATATCAAGATCGACATTGCATTGCATACAATGACACGGTATCATCAGGCCGAAAGCGGTTTACGATTTGCGAAGAGCTATCGCATATGATCCTGGGTCATACACAGGATACCCGTTTTGACATACGGCAGCAAAATTATTGTCCTGCAACTTATCGACGGTATGAAGAAGAGGCCCGCATCGGCGCTGGAATCTTAATGTGTAATCCCAAGTTTTTTTACCAATACGAATCCGAACTAACGCCGAGGCAGCTTGCAGAATTATGCGGACTTACCCTCTGCTGTGCAAATACCCGTTTTCAAATCTTAAAAAAATATAAAAGCGAAATTCTGCAAAATCCTGATTACATCGATCTTCCGCAGCCGAAGCTCAGCCTGCTTGATCCATCAGCGCAACTGCTGGCGATATAAGAGCAATAACACATTTTTATCTTGTTTTGCTTTTCAGTCATTCTCAGGAGATATTTTCATGAAACTTATTTTGAATTTATGCACTGGTATTCTAGGCGTATACTTAGCGGTAGTTGCTGGCAATATCATCGGGCGTATTGTAAAATTCCTATACGCTTTGTGTACCAAGCAAGCTCATGCGTTCGGAACATTTTCAGACATCTTCCTGATCCGTTCTCCCGAAGATCCTCGAAACGTGAAGTATGTGGTGGCTCTCATTGCCATACTGGTGATCGGAGCAGGAAATGAAGCTGCACGCCATATATTTGCAAGCAATCAGATCGGTGCATTCTATGAAAGAAGTGAATACACAGAAAATTATGAGGGATTCATTTATTCTGACTCAAATTCTTATCAGATCCCTATCATTGCTTCCATCCATCACTCCACTTCATCAGAAGACACTCCCGAAGAAACCGTGCATCTATCAGATGATTATTTTATCCATCATCTTTGGCTTCCGTATCATATACAGCAAGACACAGAAGGCACCTACAATGGTGATGCCGGGAAGGGTCTCGTGTTTTTAACAGACCAGACTTGTGCTATCGAATTGACAAAAATCGCAACCGAAGATTCTTTCAAACATCTGAATGAAACCGCGATCTCCGCAAATGGCGATATCGTAGCCAGCAAATATGGTGACACCTACCATTTTGATGACTGCCGGTATGTAAAGAATATTTCCAGAAACAATTTAATTCGATTTCACAATACGCAAGAAGCTGAAATATTTGGCTTTTCTCCCTGTACGATCTGCCCATTTTGAATAATTTGTAAGGAGGTCCCCTATGTCTGTTGCAAAGATGAAAGACGGCAAACGCTGGTATGTTTTTGTCCGTTACAAGGACTGGACAGGTGAAACCAAGCAGCATAAAAAGGAAGGATTTGAACGCCGTGCAGATGCCAAGGCGTATGAACAGACGTTTCTGGAGCAGCGCACTGGTTCCTCCAGCATGAGCGTCGCATCGCTCTATACGCTGTATATGGAGGATTGCCGAACCCGTCTCAAGCCAACCACATGCGCAAATAAAGACTTCCTGTTCCAGCGACATGTGCTTCCCTATCTTGGCAAGCTGCAAGCGGACAGCGTGGACGCGGCGCAGATCCGCAAATGGCAGAATACCCTGTTATCTGCCAAGAAAGATGACAGCGAACAGACCTATGCCCCAACGTACCTAAAGACGGTACACAATCAGGTATCTGCCATGTTTAATTTCGGGGTGAAGTATTATGGCATAAAAAATAACCCCTGCCGGAAAGCAGGGGCTATGGGAAAAAAGAATGCAGATGCAATGCAATTCTGGACGGTCGATGAATTTGAGCGATTCCTCGCGTGCGTATCCAATAAGCCGCAGAGTGTGGTCATGTTCTCCCTGCTCTTTTGGACAGGGATGCGTTCGGGCGAGCTTCTGGCACTGACCCCAGCGGATTTCGATTTTGAAAACTGTACTGTCAGCATATCGAAAAACTATGCCAGACAAAACAAGCAGGATCTGATCCTCCCACCCAAAACACCAAAAAGCCGCAGAGTGATCCCACTCCCTTCTTCCCTGGCTGATCTGGTGCAGCAATATCTCTCCATGCTGTATGACATGTCTGAGGACGACCGGATCTTCTCTGGCAGCACCAAGCATCTTCTGGTACACGAAATGAACAGGGGCTGTGCGGCCTCTGGAGTCAAGCGTATTCGCGTACATGATCTCAGGCACCCGTATGGCAAGCACACGACAAAAAAATATGATTGTGAAAAGCAGAAATCCCAAGCTACCAAAAAGGAGTTGATAGCCTGGGGTTTCTGTTTTTATATTCTAATATTCAAAGAGGTCATGGGTCTTATAGGCAATCTCAATACGATTGTCTGGGAATATATATACCTTGTCGATGAGCAACTCTATCAACTCGGCAGTCAATCCATCTGAACCAGCAATCAACTGAGCAATTTCTTGCCTGTTACTTTGTCTCTCCCGTGCTTCTTGTTTTAATTTTGCCTGAGCAGTAATAGCTGCATAAGAGTTTTTAACTTTCAGAATCTCTGCATCGTAGTCAGCTTTTTCTGATTTGTAAGTTTCCAACTCGATCTCACCCATAAGATAGCGTTCAAATAGAGCTTGCTTTTGGTCTTTCAGATCTTCCAGTTGTTTTTCATATTCAGAACATTGGGCAACGGTGGTTTCCAAATGAATGGTGCCGTCTGTATGTATAGGCAGAAGAATTTCCAGCTGCTGTTTCAGTGTCTGAAATACAGCTTGTTCAAGTCCGGCAGCATCCACCCGCATATTGTGACAGCGGCTGTTTTTGTCCGCATCTGAATGGCGGCACATATAGAATGGCTTCTTTTGCTCTATTCTGGACAAAGCATGGTCACAGCACCCACAAATGATTTTCCCTTTCAACAGGTAATCTCTTGGTTTTTTTACGGACAAGGAAAAGCGTCGTTGAACGGACTGTACTTGTTCAAACAGCTCTTTTTCAATAATTGCTGGATGATGGTCAGGAATGATAAACCACTCGTCCCGATCTTTTCGTCGACTGCGTGTACCGCCTACCTCAATAACAGCACGCTTTCCAATGACATAGGAGCCAATATAGCGTTCATCCTCTAAAATGCGGAGGACTGTCGAGTTGCTCCATCGTCCATGTGTACGGGAAACATCGTGATATAGTTTTCCATGTGCTGCTTTATATTCGCCAGGGGTTGGGATACCTCTGGCGAATAGATCTCTGGCAATAGCGGCAGCACCAATACCTGTTGCGGCAAGTTGGAAAATAAGCTGTACCACAACCGCTGTTTCAGGGTTAGGTTCCATTCTGTCATCGGCACTTTTGCGATACCCATAAGGACATATCTTGCTTTGATATTCACCACGCTGCATTTTAGCATACTTTGCACTTTTGGTTTTGATGGACATATCACGGCTGTAATACTCGCTGATTAGATACTTGAAGGCTACATCCATACCTCCGGTATCACCTTTGTGCTGATCGCTGTCAAAGTTATCATTGATAGAAATAAATCGGGTATGGAACAATGGAAAAACACGCTCAATGAAGTATCCGGTTTCAATGCTGTTTCGACCAAAACGGGAGAAGTCTTTTACGATAATGCAGTCGATTTTATTGGCTCGAACCATTTCAATCAACTCTTGCACTTTAGGTCGCTCGAAGTTGGTTCCGCTGTATCCGTTGTCAATAAACTCCAAAACCTCTGCATTGGGAGATTCCGACATAGTACCAACAAACTCATGCAGGACAAGATGCTGGTTCTCGATGCTCATGCTGTCATACTTATAGTCCTCCAAGGATAAACGGATATAAAGGGCAATCACATATTTCTGCACTGACTCAGCACCTCCTCACGATTCTTAAATTCCTGTCGGAAACGGAAACGAACACTGATCTGACGATCTCTTGAAACCTCGATACGGTCAATCAAACGGTCGATCAGAGCCGCTGTCAGCTGGCGATCCTCTTTGATGAATTGTGCATCCTTTGCGAGAGCCTTATATTGTTCCAGCTGTTTTGTGATGGTTTCAAATCCCATTTCGAGCTGCTGGATTTCCTGATTGATTTTATTGATTTGTGCCTCATATCTCTCTTTGAAGGAAAAATACTCATCTTTTGTCAGATTATTTTGCACAAGATTTTCATACAATCCCTGTTGGAAAGTACGCAGCTGCTGAATTTCTTGTTTCCGGCTTGCGATTTTAGCTTGTATGTCTTTCTGCTCCGCAGCTTCTTTTGAAAGGTTTTCCAGACCAAGGGAGTATTTCCCCAATGTGGCGTCAAGTTCTTCCTGTATCATATCCGCCAGCGTGTCTAATAAATCCTTTTCAAAGAGAAAGGCACCGGGGCAGAACCCCTTTTTAATTCGGTTATTGCTGATACAATGATAAACAAACACATCCGAGGTTTTCTTGCGTATACATTTTTGCCTATGGAGGCTGTGTCCGCAATGGAAACAAAAGATTTTGCCTTTTAGGATATTGGGTGACCACGGGTGTATATCTTTGCTCAGAGCTTTCTGTGCTGCCGACTCTAATGCGTTCTGAACAGCTTCAAACAGCTCTCGGCTGATAATGGGTTCATGTGTGCCACGAACAACTGTCCATTCATCTGTGCTGGCTTTGACCTGTCTGTGATCGACAGTTTTGGATACTCCTTGTACGAGGTCGCCGGTATATACTTCTGCCTTCAAAATTTTAGCAACAGTACGAGTTTGCCAATGTCCATTGCCAATCAGATTTTCGTTGGCGATCTCTCCTAATGTTCGTTTGTAATGGCTTGGGGCAAGATACCCCGCCTCATTCAACCGCACAGCGATCGTATTTAACCCAACCCCCTCAGCTGCCCACTGAAACATCGTTTTGACTACTTCAGCAGCTTCCGGATCAACAATGAGTTGATGACAGTCGTCAGGATCTTTCAAATATCCATAAGGTGTCCTGGCACCAACATATTTCCCTTCTTTCATAGCCTGACGCTGCTGTGCCTTGATTTTTCTGCTAATGTCCAATGAATAGGCTTCGTTTATCATGTTTCGCAGAGGAATAATGATACCATCATGAGCATTTTCCGGTGATGCAGAATCATAATGATCATTTATTGCAATGAACCGTACTTTCTGCATTGGAAAATAACGCTCAATATAATATCCTGTGTCAATGACATTGCGACCGAGACGGGAGAGGTCTTTGACGATCACGCAGTTGATAATGCCCGCTTCTATATCAGCAATCATTTGTTGAAATCCGGGGCGATGAAAGTTTGTACCTGTTGTGCCGTTGTCAATATAAGTTTGTACTGTGATGATCTCTGGATTCTGTTCCAGATACCGAGAGATAATCAGCTGCTGTGTTTCAATGGAAACAGTATGAGAATGTTTATTGTCATAGGAAAGACGCACATAGATTCCAGCACGGCAAGTGGAATTTACTTCCGGCGTGGTAATCACTGATGTTTCTTTTCTGCTTTTTCTTGCCACAAGTCATCCAACCCTTCTTTGTTTTTCTTGTACCGCCAGTTGAACCAGCTGCACTGCTTTTTTATATTCATCCTCGTATGTGAATGTAATCTCTAATTCCTTTTTACCAATAACACGGATACTCTGTATCATGTGAACAATCGCTTTACGATCCAAAGTTTCCATTGTAGAGAACTGTGTAAAGTGAGAGATCCAACGGTTTCGTTCGCTTCGGTTTTCTAATACATCCGCCAGCTTCTCTTGCAGAAGCCGAATACTGTCTTTGGCATTTTCCGCATCTCTTGTATATTTCACTTTATAATCGGTATATTCCTGTTTGCTGATCGTGCCGCTGATCAGATTTTCATATAGCCGAGCCTTATATTCCAGAGCCTGCTCATATTGTTGTTCATTCACAGCAATATGAGCGGTATATTCGTTGACTAACGCCTGATTGATACTGCTCTGGCTGATGCCGTCCAATATGGTTTGCAGACAACTCACATTGTCGATGTATCCTTTTAGGCTTTCCTTAACACACGCAATCAGATCACTTTCTTTGAGCATTACCGGATGGGTACAGCCGTGTTTCTTTCCAGTGGGGCAGTAATAATAGTGATACTCTTTGTCTTTGACCCGATTTGTCTTTCGTGTCATGCGGCTTCCACAGCATCCGCAGATCAGGATACCAGAGAACAAATAAACAGTATCTTGCTTGGGAGCTGTTCGGGTATCGATCCTGCGAATACGCTGAACCAAATCAAAGTCCTGCTTGGCAACCAATGGCTCATGGGCATCAGCAACCCTGATCCACTCAGAAGCAGGGCGTTGCTCCATTTGTTTGATTTTGAAGTGCGGTGTTCCTTGCTTTCCCTGTACCAGTGTCCCAATATAGGTTTCATCCTGTAAAATACGGATGATCGTTGTGGCAGACCACTTGCAGTCCTCTTTGTCCGCATAGCCATGCTTGGCATAAGGGAAACCGTTATTCTTTTTATATGCCAGCGGAGAGAGGATACCCATACTGTTCAGCACGGTGGCGATACGCAGAGCACTTGTCCCATCCAACCGCATACGGAAGATGTCCTGAACAACACGGGAAGCATAAGGGTCAGGAACAAGCAAATTTTTGTTTTCCTCAGATTTCATGTAGCCATAGACGGGAAAGGCTCCTACAAAATCACCGTTTCGCCGCTTTATATCTAAAGAGGTTCGGGTTTTGATGGAAATATCCCGACAGTAGGCTTCGTTGAACAGAGTTTGTTCGGGAAAGGGAAAAACAAACAAGCATAAATCCAGTATTCATGCGGGTTTGCGACGAGATGGCTCTCAACAAAAAATCTCTGAAACAGCGTAAAAACTCACAATCACATATT
>JARIAV010000332.1 GCA_029257685.1 Butyricicoccus sp. | reverse complement strand
GTACCAGAGCTTCCGGTTTGATCTCGCAAGACGCGTATCTATCTCAAAATGGCACGGTATGTTCCGTGCCATTTTTTTATAAAAATTTCCATCGGACTGTAACGGATCTTTGCAGATGGGCACAAATTGATCAGAGAGGGGGCGAGCGATGAAACGGCGGCTTGAAGAACTGTTTTTCCAATATCAGAAAGATGTTTATCGATATCTTTATCATTTATGTGGAGATGCCGCACTTGCAGAGGATCTGACATCAGAAGTATTCTTGGAGGTTGTGCGTTCGATCGCTGGATTTCGAGGCGAGGCGGATCTGAAAACATGGCTGTTTTCGATTGCACGGCATCGCTGGTATCATTATTTGCGGAAGAAAAAACGAGAGCCGCAGACAGAGGCATTGACCGAATTCCTGCCGTCTCCCGTATCTTTCCCAGATGAGATCTCTTACAGGAAGCTGCTGGCAGAGCGGATCGATCTGCTGTTGGAAGAAGAACCGGAACGCACACGCGCGATCGTGCGTCTGCGGATCGCAGGATACTCTTTTTATGAGATTGCGCAGCGGTACGGCATTTCAGAAAGTTCAGCGCGTGTGATTGATTTTCGGACAAAGGCAAAGATCCGAAAAGTTTTGCAGGAGGAGGGATTTACTTATGAATGAGATCAGCTGTGAGATCTGCATGGATCTGATGCCATTGGTTCAGGATGGCATCGCCAGTGCGGATAGCCGAAAGGCGGTCGAAATGCATATTGAAACGTGTGCGGCATGCAGAACCCTGTTTGAGGGTGTGCCCCCTGAGCCGCGAGATCAGCTTGCAAAAAAACTGCGCCGTCAGATCCAGATATTCTGTGTCGTGCTGCTGATGTTTGGCATTTTCTTTGGGATCGGGCTAACAGCGAGCGGGGGACAGTTCTATAATGTGCTGGTCATGCCGGTGATCGGTGTGCTGGGATACTATATTTTTCGGTGGAAGACATTCTATCTTGTGCCGATCCTTTTGTTTGCTGTGCATTTGCTGCGTGAGATGACCTCATTTTTTCGAGGGGAAGCGGAAATGCTGTTTTCCAATATGTTTCTGGGGGTACTGTGGTGGACGGTGATCTATTGTGTTTTTGTATGGATCGGCAGTTTGATCGCTGCATTGCTGCATTTTGTGTTCGGAAAGGAGGATCTTTATGAACCGAAAGATCTATAAAGGGCTTGCGCTGACTTTTGCGCTGATACTGATTGGGGGTCTCGGGTGGTTTGCAAATGGTTTGCTGGGGAATCCGGTTTCCAAAGCACTTGCGCAAAAAACGGCAGAGGCACATTTGTCGGATGGATATCCGAACACGGACTATCAGATCAAGGCGGTGGATTACAGCTTCAAGGATGGCAGATATACAGCCCATATCATATCACCCAGCAGCATTGACAGCACGTTTTCTCTCCAGATGGATCACTGGGGGAAGTTGCTTTGGGATAGCTATGATTCACGTGTGAAGAACGGATGGAACACTGCAATGCGTTTGGATGGGGCGTATCGAGCGTTGACTGATACCGTATTCGAGGCGGATACCTTTCCGTATCACGCAGATATTGCATATGGTACATTGGAGATCCATAGACGAGAAGCGATGGAAGATCCGCTTGCAGATGAGATTCCGGATTACGCCCTTGTTATGGAGGAGCTTGTATTGGATCATACCTATGATATCAAGGCGCTGGGTGCGGAGGTCGGACATTTGATCGTCTACTTGGAGCAGGACACGATCACAAATGCAGAGGCAGCAAAGCTTTTGATGGGGATTCGAGCGCAGTTCGACAAGGCAGGCATTCCGTTTCGGGTGATCGATTTCCACCTGCAAACACCGAAAACAGAGGGGGAGCAGCGCTCGGATCTGCGGCTGGATATCGAGTCTTTCCCGTACGAGTCGATCGATGCCGAGGGGCTTGAAACGCGCGTGGCAGAGGCCGTGGAAGCAACGCGGGCATATTACGCACAGATGGAAAAATAAGCAGAAAACCCACTCCGG
>JARIAV010000312.1 GCA_029257685.1 Butyricicoccus sp. | reverse complement strand
TTCTTGGCGTGAGCGTCTCATCCGGCTGGCTGTACTTGAATCGGGAGATCCGGGTGCGCCAGATCCATTCTGAGCTGTCGCCCAGATCCAGATGTGGGAAAAATTCAAACAAGATCTCTTTCTCCTTAGAGGTCGCCCGTGCATCCAGGGAAACGCGCAGACGCTTGGTCGGCTTGTCCAGATCGATGATCCCGTGGGAGACCAGCATTTCCAAGGTCGGGTCCAAATCCCCCTGCGTCCCGCGATCCTCTCGCAAGGCCTCTTGCAGCTTTTGGAACTCTGTTTCGCTGGCATAGGCGTTGCCGATCAGCAGATCATCCACATTCCCTGTTGCAAGCATCAGGCGTGCCTGAAGATCGATGGGCAGCATACGCAGTTTTTCCACCGTCGGCAGACCGCAGACCGCGTCCCATACCCCGTGTGTGTGCGACGCATTGGAGGAAAGGAACGCGCCGATCCGAAGATCGGGACAGATCCCCTTGAGTTCGATATTCTTCCGCACGAATTTGTCCCATTTCATAGCAGTGTAGCGTTGGGGGTAAAAATTGTGGCAGACCGAGATCTCTTTGGGATCGATGCCGCATTGCATGAGCCCTCGAACGATCGCAGGAGAATTGTTGAACTCGATGCCGATGCCGTAAGGATTTCGGACCAGCTTTGCGTCCTGTTCTGCGCCATAACTCAGATCCATACGCAGACGATCCACGCCGATCGTGTGGAATACATGGAGATCTTCCGGTGTGGCGCCCAGCTTTTCAAAGCAAAATGGATTGACATCCAAGGAAACTTTCAATCGGTTGCGATGGGCCGCAGCAATGAGGCGCTCGAAATATGCCAGGACCTCCTGCTTTGTGCCTTCCACGGAAAACATACTCGAAAAGACTTTGGTAACACCGTAGCGCGATGCCGTTTCAAAATATTGTTCGATCTCTTCCATCGGGCGCAGATCCGGATAAACGGAAATGCCTAATGTATGTGACATGGGGTTTGTGCTCCTTCCCTTTGTAAATATGGATAGAAAATCCCTTTCATCATGTGTACTGACAAAAGGGATTTTCAAATCATTCGCCTAGTTCAGCATTTTCTGCCTCTTCTTTTGCGATACATTGTTTTTCATAGACCTTGTAAAATGGGAGATAGATGAAGTATGCGACCGGGAACATCAGTGCAACGAAAACGAGGTTGCGCCAATCCAGCGTTGACATGAACTGCTGGATGCCCACCGGCAGCGTGGTCATAATCAAAACCTGCGGCAATCCGATCAGCTGGAATGTGTATCCAATGTACATGAAGCCCATGATGACAAGAGAGTTCAAGATGAACGGGATCAGCAGGATGGGGTTGTACATGATCGGGAAACCAAAGATGGCTGGCTCGTTGATATTGAACAATCCAGGTACCAGCGAAGCCTTTGCCACAGCGTTGATCTGTTTGGACTTACTTTTCAGACCCATAACACACAGGGGCAGGGTATTTCCGGAGCCGCCGACGATCGTCAGGCAGCCGTACAGGAAGATCGGGTTGAACACCAGCTCCTTACCTGCTGCTGCAAGCTCGGCGTTGGTCGCAAATGCTGCGATATAGATCGGCATAATGGCGGTGAATACCACACTTCCGCCATGGATGCCAAAGAACCAGCTGAGACAATATACGATCACGATGAAGATCATGCCGATCGGGGAGACCAGATAGCTCAGAGGGGTGGAGATCACAGTCGTGATGAGGGATCCCAGCGTCAATGTACCATGGGTCAGGGTAGAGATGACCTGCGCCAGACCATACCAAAGGAAGATATTGATGCCAGAAGGGATGATGGAGTTGAAGCTGTTGAGGATGCCTTCCGGAACAACATCCGGCATGCGAATGATCCAGTTATGATCGATGGAGAACTTTGTGATACGCACAGAGATCAGACCGATCAGAATGGCACAGAAGATACCATTTGCACCGAGAGACGCAACGTTCAATGCGCGCACGGTGGTTCCGGCCTCTGTGGTCATGGTTTCCAGTGGTGCACAGACCATGATGAAGCATACCATCGAGGTAAATCCGGATTGAATGGTAGCCTTCACGCCCAAACGCTTTGCATAGTTATATGCCAGCGTGAAGGACATGAACAGACCCAGCAGACCCATCGTAAGCTCATAAGGCAGATAGAGGAGATCATAGATCGGCGTTCCTGCCTTCCAGCCAAATGCCAGCCCACCGATCGCACAAAGGATCTGAACAACAGCACCGATCATGATCAGACCCATCGTTCCGCCCATGCCGACACTGATCGTGCCGAAGGTCGGGCTCTGTGACAGCTTGACACTGAACGCTTGGATCTTTTTCATGAACCCACTGTTTGCAAATTGTTCCAGTTTACTGCTCATATTGATTTCTCCCTGTTACTTGCCGACGATCTTATGCGCCAGCTTCATCACATTATCTGCATTGCCCACCGCATAGTCGAGAGAGGGGATGCTTGCAACAGGGATCTTCAGTGTGGATTTCAGCTCTTCCAAGCGGTAGGAGACCTGCGGTCCGATCAGTACGCAGTCATAATCGTTCTGATACCCTTCTACATTGTTGACCGGAACCGCTTCGATCGTGAGTTCCTCGCCGTGATCTGCACAATACTTTTCGATCTTCTTCATCAGGATGCTGGTAGACAGCCCTGCACCACATGCCAATAAAATTTTCATCTTTTTTTCCTCCTAAAATTTTGTTTTTATTTTTGGTTTTTATACATCTCGATCATTTCTCGGATCAGTTCCTGTGCCAGCATGCTGGTCATCAGGTGATCCTGCGAGTGGATCAGCAGGATACTGATATCCACAGGGTCGCCATTGGCTTCAGAGACCAGAAGGTCGGTCTGTCCATGGTGTGCCAGCACGGAAGCCTTTTCGCTTTCCTCCATCAGGCGGTCGGCTTCTGCAAAATCATGCTTCTTTGCGGCCTGCAAAGCCTGAAATGCCAATGTTCTTGCATCACCTGCATGCGCAATGAGTGTCATTGCAATTGTTTCGGTATCCATATGCGTTCCTCCATGCATTTTGTC
>JARIAV010000250.1 GCA_029257685.1 Butyricicoccus sp. | reverse complement strand
CTGCTCGAACGTGGGAAGCTGATCCATCCGGATACGATGGCGGCGCGCAATGCCCTCATTTGGCAAGGAGTGCGGCACACCTGTGCCGCAACGGAAAGCGGAGTGTAAAATACATGAAGATCGTTGGCGGAAAGCCCAGCAAAGACAGCAAATCTGCAAAGAACCAGAAAAAGAAAAATGTTTCGGTCGGGACCCCCTATGACAATGATCCCAATTATGATGTCATGGGCGGCAGATCGGCAGGCAGAAAAGGAAAGACCAAAGGCAAGAAAAAGGAAGGCAAAAAGGGCATCATCCTGCTCATCTTTTCCATCCTTGCGTTCCTGCTGGCGGGTGGTGCGTTTTTGGCGGTACAGTTCATCAAGCCGCCGGAGATCCCGATACATGAAAACGATACGACGATCATAGACGAAGAAAACGGCGATGTGGTCGCGATCGATCCGGGACAGCGCATCAGTGATTACTTCACGTTCCTTGTATGCGCAACTGATATCGATGAGACCCGCACGGATAACATGATGGTCGTTGGGTTCGATACCAAAAATCACAAGGTCAATGTGCTCAATATCCCGCGCGATGTCATGTGCGCGAACAACAAGACAGGTGCCAGCCGAAAGATCAATGCGGCGTATGGCTCGCGGCACGATATCAACAACACCAAGAAGGAAGTCAAAAAGGTCATTGGTTTCACGCCGGATAAATATATGGTCGTGAATTTCAAGGGCATTGCGGAGATCGTCGATGCCATCGGCGGTATCACCTATGATGTACCGTTCAAGATGATCTATAACGATCCCGTGCAGAACCTGCATATTTATTTTGAGCCGGGCGTGCAGAAAATGAATGGCGCAAAGGTCGTTGAGTTCCTGCGCTGGCGCCATAACGATCCGGGCTACACCCATTTGCAGAAAAAGGGATACGACGGCGGAGATGAGAGCCGTATCGCCAAGCAGCAGGAGTTTTTGATGCATCTGGCAAAGCAGATCCTCAAGCCGGAGAATATCTTCAAGGCAAAGCCGATCGCACAGGCGATCTTCGGCAATGTAAAGACCGATCTGACGATGGGCGAGCTGGTCTGGATGGCAAATCAGGCGATGCAGGTCGATACCAGCAATATCCAGATGTTTACCCTGCCCGGATATCCGGCAAGCTCCTATGCAGGAAGCAATGCGTTCCTGTCCTTCTTCTTCCCGAATGAGAAGAAAACGCTGGCTCTGATCAACGAGTATTTCAATCCGTATGATCGCCAGCTGACCTCTCTCGATGTGATCCAGTCCCCACCGGAGGGCAAGCGTCGTCCGGGTGTGACCTCGGATGAAGACGAGGAGGAGATCGCACCGCC
>JARIAV010000209.1 GCA_029257685.1 Butyricicoccus sp. | reverse complement strand
GTGGCGGAGGTCATACTTTCACACCCTAGCGGCGGTACCATTGTAAACCGGATGGAGAGGGATGGGTGGGCTTCATAAGGGCGGGGAAACCGCAAGGTTTCTAGCCCTTATGCCGCCGTCGCGCGGCCGCGACACGTTGCTCTTTGCTTTGAAGCAAATTTTTTTTAGCAGAAAAGAAAACCCTACAGACGTTCCAAAACTGTTCCCTTTGCTTTGTAGCAAAAATTTCTTAGCAGAAAGGAAAATCAGGCGGATTCCCCAAAAAATAATTCTTAAAAAAGAACAAGAGACCTCCAAACGGAAGTCCCTTTGTTCTTTTCTATTTACTTTGCCTGCAAAGTCTTTGCAAAACTATCCTTCAATGTCACGATCCGGTTATAGCGTCCTTCCTCTTTATCCTTGATAAAGTATCCCATACGCACAAACTGCATTCGTGTACCAGCCGGAACCTCCGCAACCGATGGCTCCAGCTTACAGCCGGTCAGCTGCTTGAGAGAATCCGGATTCAGGAAGTCCAGATAGTCCTTCCCCTCCGGTACGTCACCGGTATTCTCCAGCGTGAACAGATTGTCATACAGATAGCAGGAAGCATCAATACCGTGCTTTGCAGAAACCCAATGGATCGTTCCCTTGACCTTGCGGCCGTCTGCCGGCATCCCATTGCCTGTTTCCAGATCCGCTGTACAATGCAGCTCTACAACCTCGCCATTCTCGTCTGTGATGACCTCGTTGCACTTTACGATATACGCACCCATCAGGCGAACCTCACCGTCCGGCTTGAGACGCTGGAACTTCGGCGGCGGCACGAGCGCAAAATCACTCTTTTCAATATACAGCTCACGGGTGAACGGTACATCGCGTGTGCCCTCTGCCTCATTCTTCGGATTGTTCGGCAGGGTGAATACCTCGGTCTTATCCTCCGGATAGTTGGTGATGACCATCTTGATCGGCTCTGTCACTGCCATGCGGCGCAGTGCCGTTTCGTTCAACTCCTCACGGATGCAATGCTCCAGCAGACGGATATCCACCAGAGAATTTGCCTTGGCGATGCCTGCACGGCGTACAAACTCCAAGATCGAGGACGGCGTATAGCCGCGGCGACGCAGACCGCACAGCGTTGGCATACGCGGATCATCCCAACCCTCTACATGGTGCTCAAATACCAGCTGGCGCAGGTAACGCTTGGACATGACCGTATTGGTCACATTCAGACGTGCAAACTCGCGCTGCTTGGGATGGTGCGGCAGCGGACAATTATCTACCACCCACTCATAGAGCGGACGATGGTTCTCGAACTCAATGGAGCACATGGAGTGTGTGATGCCCTCCAGTGCGTCCTGAATCGGGTGTGCAAAGTCGTAGAGCGGATAGATGCACCATGCATCGCCCTGACGGTGATGGTGTGCGCGCACGATGCGATAGATCGCCGGATCACGCATATTCATATTCGGGGATGCCATATCGATCTTGGCACGCAGGGTCTTGGAGCCGTCCTCAAACTTGCCTGCGCGCATATCCTCGAACAGCTGGAGATTTTCCTCTACCGAACGGTCACGGTATGGACTGTTCTTGCCCGGCTGGGTCAGTGTACCGCGGTAATCGCGGATCTCGTCCTGTGTCAGATCGCACACATACGCCTTGCCTGCCTTGATGAGTGCGACTGCACATTCATAGCAGGTCTCAAAGTAGTCCGAACCATAGAAAATGCCGCCATTCGGCATCTCACCGGTCAGCCACTGGATATCCTCCTGAATGGACTGTACATACTCGTCGTCCTCGCGCACGGGGTTGGTGTCATCAAAACGCAGATTGAACTTTCCGCCGTACTTCTGCGCGATCGACCAGTTGATATAGATCGCCTTTGCCGAGCCGATATGCAGATAGCCATTCGGCTCCGGTGGAAAACGGGTGTGGATCTGTTCGTTCAGTCCGGCTGCAATATCCGCATCAATAATATCCGTTAAAAAGTTTTTGACTTCTTCCATAACTTCAAAATAACCCCCTCAGTTATATATTTCGATCGAATCCCAAAAATCTATGCCTGTTTTACAGGGCCGCAATGCAGCGGTCAAGGCGCGCCTGCACCTGCTCTGTGCCCATGATCTGCATAACGCTCTGCATATCCGGTGCATTCTGTCTGCCTGCAACTGCAATACGGATCACCATGGACACATCACCGACATGACCCTTATACTGCTCCGGATTCTGCTTATATGCCTTGGTCTCGGCTGCAAAGCCATGCTTTTCTGCCAGTGCCTTCATCTTTGCAAAGAAGTCATCCGGTGTATCTGCCGCATCGAACACAAACTCGGACAGGATCGCCTTCGCGTCCTCCGCGCTCACATGCTCCGGCAGGGTGTAATCCGGCTGGAACAGTTCATCGAACAGGAAATCCATATACGGCTTTACGTCCGACCACAATGCAAGATCCTTGCGCGGCTTCTTTCCACCGCGTCCGATCGCAAGGAACGCGCGGGTCTGCTCCGGATCGCGCACAAACAGCGCATGGAATTCCGGATCGTTCTCACGGCTCCACGCCTCTACTGCATCATAGACCTGCTCCGCGGTCATGCGTGAGATCACGTTCTTGGAAACGTCCTTGAGCTTATCGATATCGAACAGCGCACCCGAACCGCTCATTTTCTTGGTAGAGAACGGGAAATCGTTCATGGGCTTGTCCGGATTTGCACGGCGCCACTCCTCAAAATTGGAGTTGAGCAGCGTCATGAGATATTCCAGTACGGACGGTGCCGGATATCCCTGCTGCTTATAGAAAGTCAGGGCAAGCTCTGGATCTTTCCGCTTGGACAGCTTGCGCTTGCTTCCGGTCTCCTCGTCGATCTTCATGAGCTGTGCAGTGTGTGCATACTTCGGCGCCTTCCAGCCCATCGCGCGGAACAGCTGCAAGTGTACGGGCAGGGTCGCGAGCCATTCTTCACCGCGCACGACGACGGTCGTACCCATGAGGTGATCGTCCACCACATGCGCGAAGTGATAGGTCGGAATGCCATCCGATTTCAAGATGACAACGTCCTGATCGTTCTCGGTGACTTCCATCTTGCCCTTTACCAGATCCTCATGCTTGATCTTATGCTCGATGCTGCCCTCAGAACGGAAACGGATGACATACGGTGTGCCCTTGGCAAGTTCCGCCTCGATATCCTCCATCGGGCGATCGCGCCATACGGCATATTTTCCATAGTAGCCAAAGTTTTCCTTTGCTGCTTCCTGCTGCTCACGCATTGCAGCGAGGTCTTCCTCGGTCGCGAAGCACGGATACGCCATGCCGCGCTGCACGAGAGACTTAACAAACGTCTGGTAGATCTCCGCGCGCTCGGACTGGCGATATGGGCCATACGCGCCGCGGTCGCCCTCCAAGGTCGCGCCCTCATCGAAAGGCAGACCGAAAGAAGAAAATGCGTCGATGATGGTCTGTACGCCGCCCTCGACCTCGCGCTTCTTGTCGGTATCTTCTATACGCAGATAAAACACGCCGCCGGACTGATGGGCAAGGCGTTCATCGACCAATGCACCATACAGATTTCCCAGATGCATAAAGCCGGTAGGACTTGGCCCCATACGGGTGACTTTTGCGCCCTCCGGAAGCGCACGCGCCGGATACTGGATATCCTCCGGCTGCTTGGTGATATGCGGGAACAGCTTCTCCGCCAGCAAATTATAATCCATGGTATCGCTCCATCTCTGCACATGAAAGTTTGTCCATGCTGCTCCTTTGCGGTACAGCTATGGTTTGGTATCTTATATTGTATCATAAATCTACCAGAAATTGCAAGGCAGACCTCATCAGATGTCATGGAAATCGATTTGTTTCCGCA
>JARIAV010000205.1 GCA_029257685.1 Butyricicoccus sp. | reverse complement strand
GTGGCGGAGGTCATACTTTCACACCCTTTCGGCGGCAGAAAGTTGAACTGGGGGTTTGTCATGCCTATTTGGCGCCAATGCAAAAGCCCAGTTCAGTACAAAACCGAACCGGGCTTCTGATTCTTTTTGATTAGTGTCTACTTTTGCTTGACAAGTTCAAAGCCTCGCTTTCGACCTTTCATTTTTTATTTGTGCTCCATACGCTCGAACACGCGTGTCACCGACTGACATTTCCCCGTTGTCGGATCGATCTCAAAGATCGCGCCCATGAGTGCCGTTTCCCCCGATGCCGGACGGAAATACTCGGTCAGATCGCCGCGGAACAAGGAAATGGACTGCTGCGGCTCTATCCCCAGCACCGACCAGAGCGGCCCTGTCATGCCGAGATCGGTGATATATCCCGTCCCCTTGGGATTGACGCGCGCATCTGCCGTCTGCACATGGGTATGTGTCCCATAGACGGCACTGCATCTGCCGTCCAGATAAAATCCCATCGCAAGTTTTTCGCTGGTCGCACTGCCGTGAAACTCACAGACTGCAATATCATACTTGCCCTGCTGCTCGCGCAAGATGCGATCGACCAGCAAAAACGGGTTGTCCGGCCCGAACGCCATCTCACACCGACCGATCAGATTGATGATGAGCAGACGATAGCCGAGGCAGTCATAGATCCCCCAGCCGCGCCCCGGCTGCTGCGGTGCCTGATTCGCCGGACGCAGGATATAGGCGCAGTCATCCAGATAAGGCACGATCTGCCGTTTGTTGTACACATGGTTGCCCAGCGTGATGACGTCCGCACCGGCGGCAAAGATATCCTCTGCCTGATTGGGGGTGATGCCGACACCGGAGGCATTTTCCCCGTTGGCGATCACAAAGTCGATCCCGTGCTCCTTACGGAGCTTGCGCAGCAGACGGCTGACCGTATCGAGCCCCGGCTGAGAGACGATATCTCCCACTGCTAAAATTTTCATACATTCTCCCTTTGTCAAAAAGCGGACGCCTGTCGTCCGCCGCCTGTTCTTTTTTTCTCTTGGCTGAAAAATGGACGGAACCGCAAGGCGGCTCCGTCCATTGTTTTCCGTTTAGTCAAACAGCGGAGAAACAGATACTTCTTCGTAGATACGCGCGATCGCCTCGGTAAATACCGGTGCAACCGGCAGGACATGGATCTTGTCGATCATCTTCTCCTGCGGCAGTGCGATAGTGTCGAGCAGGGTCAGAGTCTGGATCGGGCTGTTCTGGATACGCTCGATCGCCGGACCGGACAGCACGCCGTGGGTTGCACATGCGTGGATCTCGGTTGCGCCGCCCTTTTCGATCAGCGCCTCTGCTGCGTGTACCAGTGTACCTGCGGTATCGATGAGGTCATCGACCAGCATGACCTTCTTGCCGCGTACATCGCCGATGATGTTCATGACCTCAGAAACGTTTGCCTTCGGGCGACGCTTGTCGATGATGGCAAGCGGCAGATCCAGCTTTTCTGCGAACTTACGCGCACGGTTGACCGAGCCAAGGTCTGGGGAAACGATCACAAGGTCATCACGATTGATGCCGAAAGTACCAGCCATATGCGGGATCATGACCGATGCACCCATCATGTTATCGACCGGAATATTGAAGAAGCCCTGGATCTGGGTTGCGTGCAGGTCCATGGTCAGCACGCGATCCGCGCCTGCTGTGGTCAGCAGATCGGCAACCAGCTTGGCAGAGATCGGATCACGCGCCTTGTTCTTGCGGTCCTGACGCGCATAGCCAAAGTACGGCATTACAGCGGTGATACGGCCAGCAGATGCACGGCGGCAGGCGTCGATCATGATGAGCAGCTCCATCAGGTTGTCGTTTACCGGCTCGCTGGTGGACTGGATCAGGAAGACATCGGAGCCGCGGACGGTCTCACCGAAGGAAACGGAGATCTCGCCGTCCGAGAAGGTGCTGACATTCGCCTTGCCGAGCGGCAGACCGAGTGCAGATGCGATCTGCATTGCCAGTGCCGGATGGGAATTACCACAGAAAATCTTAATATTCTTGCCATGAGAAATCATTTGTATTGTACCCCCTGTGTACGCAGTTCAATTTATTTCTTTTCTTGTGCCATTTTTGCACGACGCTTATCGTTCCAGCCCTCGATCGTGGTCTGGCGTGAGCGTGCAACCGTCAATGCACCGTCCGGAACGTCCTTGGGGACCGTTGTGCCAGCCGCCGTAAAGACGCGATCGCCCAGCTTGACAGGCGCGATCAGGTTGGTGTTGCAGCCGAGGAAGCAGTCGTTCCCGATCTCGGTACGGAACTTATGGTAACCGTCATAGTTTACGATGACCGTACCACAGCCGAAGTTCACGCGCTCGCCCACCGTTGCATCTCCGACATAGGTGAGGTGCGCGACCTTGGTGCCGTTGCCGATCTGGGCATTCTTGAGTTCGACGAAATCACCGACGCGTGTATTGTTGCCGACCTTACAGCCCGGACGCACATACGCGAACGGCCCGACCGTTGCGTTCGATCCGATCGTACTCTCGTAGACCTGAGACGAATTGACCGAAGTGCCGTCTCCGATCTCTGCCTTTTCCAGCAGGGTATTGGGTCCGATCACCGCGCCGCTGCCCACCGTACAGCCTGCACGGATGATGGTTCCGGGCAAGATGACTGTGCCTGCACCGATCTTGGCATCGGGTGCGATGTATACGCTGTCCGGTGCAAAGATCTGTACCCCTGCCGCGATGTGCCCCATGTTGATCTTGGTGCACAGGCGCTTTTGTGCTTCATAGGCGGAGATCCCATCGGTCACCGCGATGATTGGTAAAGCAAGGATAACCTCTGCGGTGCATCCGTTTTGCAGGGCGGTATTGACTGCCGCGATCAGATCACCCTCTGACAGCGTCTTTGCCGCTTCCTTCTTCGCGCAGACGACAGGCGGTGTATCCGGTGCAAGGCGGAGTACGCTGTCATCTGCCCCGCGGGGCGGCATCGTCTGTGCGAACACCGTGAAATCAGCACCGATTGCCGTATGGGTATCGGTCAGACGCCTGTAGTCGGCTGCAGTCAGCTCCGGACATGGTGCGCCGATGAGGAGGACAGTATCCTCTGCGCAGTCCATGGTTCCAATGCCGATCCCAGCTTGTGCCAGAGCGTCCTCTACCCATACGCCTGCGTGCTGAAACAGCACCGGCAGTTCATAGGCCTCGCGCGCGCCGCGCAGGATCGTTGTAATTTGGCTCATGAAATTAGTCCTTTCAATTTCCGTGTTTGGGGGAAAGATCCACCCATACAATCCATATACAATTATACTATACCACAAGGGAAATTTCACTGTCAAATTAAGAGAATTTACGGGTTATTTTATAGCTGCTTTGTGTTCTTTACCGAGTGTCTTGGCGAGTGATGGCGATTTTTGCGCAAAAGGGTTCGATATTTTTCTATTTTTCCAATTTCTGCATGGGGATGTTTTTTGGAAAACCGCAGGTTTTCCATTCCTTATATTCTTATTTCGCTTTCAAGGAAAGAGAAAGTTTTTTCGGGAAATCCGCAGGCTTTTCTTTTCTGCTATTAAAGATTTGCTTCAAGGCAAAAGTAACGTGTCGCGGCCGCGCGACGGCGGTTTTCTGCTCGCACATACTGCGGAGCGTTTGGAAATCCGCAGGGTTTTCTTTTCTGCTAAATAGGCTTGCTTCAAAGCAAAAGTAACGTGTCGCGGCCGCGCGACGGCGGCATAAGGGCTATAACCTTACGGTTCTTGCCCTTATGAATCCCACACTCCCTTCCATCAGATAGGCAATGGCAATGCCCCAAGGGTGTGAATGTA
>JARIAV010000125.1 GCA_029257685.1 Butyricicoccus sp. | reverse complement strand
CACTCAGCGACGATATTTATTATAGCGCATGGATCTGTTTCCGTCAACCTTTTTTTGCAAATTTTTTCTATTTTTCTTCTATCGGTGTTTGCCTGTTCACAATCCGATCTTTGCAGCCAAGATTCCAGCCGGTATCCGCAGTATCCCCCCCAGCAGAGAGAAGACCAGACAGCACACCACAGCGCTTCGATACCGCAGCAACGCATACCAATAAGTCTTTCCGCGGCGTCCTGTCTCCTGCGACGCCAAAAAGCAAGCGGTACAGGTCAAGAGCAGACACGGGATCGTCAGGATCGCACTGAGTCCACCTGTAAGCAAGGACAGGATCAGCCCCGACCATGAAAAAGCAGAAAGAAAGGCTGCCGCAGAAAACGCTGCCAGAAATCCGCGTGCGGCACACAGTCCTGACAGGAACAGGCTGCTGATACGCATCCGTCCCATCAAAATCGCAGCAGCCGGCCACGCAGCCGCCCCCACAAGCGCACGCACGCCAAATCCCCACGAGGTATCCTGAAGCTGCGCAGTCATCTGTCCGGCAAGCTGTTCCAGCAATGCGCCCTGATACTGTCCGCTGCGCAGGCCTGTAAAGCTGCCTGCAAGCGCACCACAAAGCAGCATCACCGTCAAAAAAACAAAATGTGGTGTTTCCCATAGCTGCTTGAGTGAAAAAAAACTGAGAACCCTTTGTCGTTTCATGGTCTGTCCCTCCTGTTTTGTACATCCCTCTGAAACTAAGGTATTCTCAGTCTTTTGATTCTATACCAGTGCTTACTCTGCTTTTTCCGCTACGATCGCGCGAATGATGTCTTCACAGGGCGGCTGCATATAGGCAGCAAAGCCCGGTGTATTGGTGACCGGCTGCTTACAGCCCGGCGCTGTACATACCGCAACGACCTGCGTGCCACGCGCAACACGATTGACGATATCCGAAAGATCGGCGCGATCGCTGATCGCGATCAGATATCGGCCTGATGTACAACCACAGATCGGCGCCAGCACTGCATCTACTTCATCGCCGGGTGCAGCGACCAGCACGATCTCTCCGCGCATGATCGCATTCATATCATCATCAAGCAGCGTGCATCCACTTGCTGCAAAACGCTCGATAGCCGGGCCATCCTTGCGCGAAAGAAAGATATTCTCCGGAGCGATCACTTTGTATTCCAGCAATGCGTGTACCGCACGTGCGAGCACTTCTCCTGTTCCCAAACAGGCAATTCGAATATTATGTGTCATGTTCTCATTCTGCCTTTCAAAATCACATGCGTTATATTTTTTCTCATGCTTATTATATGCCAAAGTATCCAAATTTTGCAATGCATTTTGCAGCAGAACGCCTAAATTCGTTTGGTTTTACAAATCATTCTCAGAAGCTTCTACGGCTTTGAGATAGATTGCACATTCCAAACGCTTCTTCTCCATTTTGCATCCCATTTCATATGGGACATTGAGATCCTTGCTGAAATTGTTATTCGCCGCCGAACATCCGCCGGAGCAATAGAATTTTGCCCAGCAATCGCCACACTTTTCGCGTGTATAGATGTTCATAGAAGCAAACTTGTGTGCAATATCCAGATCGAACGATCCATCGTCCAGAACAGAACCCTGCTTGAACGCCTCGTTGCCAACGAACTGATGGCACGGGTAGATATCGCCCTCTGGTGTAACAGCAACATACTCATATCCTGCACCACAGCCGCGCAGACGCTTTACGACACACGGGCCCTGATTCAGGTCTACCATGAAGTGGAAGAAATTGAAGGGCTTGCCCTCCTTGCGGCGCTGCTCGATGATATCGGTCAGGCGGTCATACTCTGCACAGATCTTATCAAAATCTGCCTCTGTCAGTTCATAACCGCAGCCGTCCTCCGCTGCAACCGGCTCCACAGACAAGCTGTCAAAGCCTTCATCTGCAATATGCAGTACATCCTGTGCAAAGTCCAGATTTTTTCCGGTGAAGGTGCCGCGTGCGTAATAATCCAGATCACGATCACGCTGCTCTACCAGCTTCTTGAACTTTGGCACGATGATGTCATAGCTGCCGCCGCCATTGACCGTCTTGCGCATCTCGTCATTGACAGACGGGCGGCCATCGATCGACAGTACGACGTTATCCATATTGGCATTGATATAATCGATCTTTGCATCATCCAGCAAAAGACCGTTGGTCGTAATGGTAAAGCGGAATTTCTTACCAAACTTTTCTTCCAGCGAACGTGCATAATCCACAGTCTGGGTCACGGTATCCCAAGCCATGAGCGGCTCGCCGCCAAAGAAGTCCACCTCGATGTTGCGGCGCTTTCCCGAACGTGCCAGAACGAAGTCGATCGCTTTCTTTGCGACCTCGATCGGCATGATCTTACGGCCTGTACCAAAATCACCTGTTGCTGCAAAGCAGTACTGACATCTGAGGTTGCAGTCATGTGCAACATGCAGGCACAGTGCCTTGACCGGCGCATCCTTCGGGATATACTTGCTGACATCGATATAGTCATCATCTGCAAAGAGCTGTCCATTTTCCTTGAGCGCGTACAGCTCTCCGTATGCTTCGCGCACAGCCTGTGCATCGAACTGCGGCAGCGCAGACACGACGGACTCCGGACATTCCTGCGTCATATTCTCATCAATGAGACCCGAAACCTCGTAGGATACGTCGTCGAGCAGATGCACGGCTCCGCTGTTGACATCCATGAGAAAATTCAGACCTTTTTTACTAAAACGATGAATCATCGTTCGGTTCCTCCATCTATTTGTATCGGACTTGTCCGACAGGGTGAATTTGCGAAAAGAACGAGGCGCACCGCTCGGCACGCCTCATCATCTACCAACTCGTTCAATTACTTGTTGTGCTCGCACTTCTGGTTTGCAACAGTGCAAGAAGTCTTACAAGCAGACTGGCAAGAGGTCTGGCATTCGCCGCAGCCGCCGTGTGCAGCAGTCTGCTTAAGGGTTGCAGAAGTCAGTGTCTTGATATGGGTCATGATAATGTACCTCCCGTTTTTTATTTTCTATGTTTTCTGCGCCGACGCCGTTTTGCGCCGATCGCACCGCCTCCCGCCGCACAGGCGAGGGCTAGAATCGCGTTGATGAGCAGGCGCGGAACATGCACCGGCTCACCAAACCACGCGAGACTCAAAAGAACCAGACAGCCAAAGAGTATCATGCCCGCACCAATGCCCCACAGGGGCTGCCAGGTACGTGCATGACGTGCTGCAAAGAATGCAGCAAACAGGCTGCCAGCGGCCAGACAGAGATCCGCCCAGAGGTCGATCTGCTCGGCTGGCAGCCTGCCCATGAGCACGGCAAGCGCACACAGGGACATTGCCAAAAGCGTCAGCACGAAACCGCACAACACGGATGCGCCAAGCACGAAACCAGCCATTGGTCTGACATCATTTTGTTTCATTTGTGATTCCCTCCTGCCCAAATGACTTTTCACTCAAAGCTATTCGGCAGGCCCTTCCATTATGCCTTCGGCTCTTCGATCTTATCTGTCGGAGCAGCCTCCTTGCCGCGGATCGCCCAGCGATACAGCTTGAGCTTTGTACGGTCCGCAGAGGATTCGATCACAAGTGTATCTTCCTTCAAGCTGACGACCTTACCAATAAAACCGCCAATGGTCGAGATCTCATCTCCGACCTGAATGGAATTTCGCATATCACGTTCTGCCTTGTCGCGCTTACGCTGCGGACGGATGAGCAGAAAATAAAAGATCAGCACCATGATCACGATCGGCGCAAATGAGCTGATCAGAGCGGCATAATTATTGAGCATCTATCAAACACCTCCTGCCTCAAATCAATATTACCATTATATACAAATCAGGCAAAAAATACAAGACCTATCTTCTATTCTACACACAAAATCCATATCTGCACAGAAAGATTCCTATTTTCAACAGACACTTTTTCCTCGCGACCAGCCGGCCTCACACAAAAATCAGGTACCCACCCACACAAGGGGTTGACAAATCAGGCACTGAGGATTACAATAAACAAAGATGATTCGATATGCGGGTGTAGTTTAGTGGTAGAACTCCAGCTTCCCAAGCTGGCCGTGTGGGTTCGATTCCCATCATCCGCTCCAAATCAAAACCAGCTGAAAAGTACGTAAAAGCGTGCATTTCAGCTGGTTTTTTCTTATTTTTCAATCCTTCCTATCCGGAAACTAAAAAATCATATGTTTATCGTAAATGATATCTTGTTATCCGCAAACGGAATCTTTACATTACCATGCAAATAAATTTTGAATGCCACTTTTGAACCCACTGACAATCGTATCGAACGTATGACGTGTCGTTTCAGCAATAGAATGCACGAAATCTCTTGTCTTTTCACGTATTTTTTGCGCGCCTCTGGTAACGGTCTCGGCAATCTGGGAGCCTGCCATATACCCAATCGTTCCGCCAATAAATCCACCAACAGCCGTCCCAACAGGTCCAAGCACCGTGCCGATTGTAGCTCCGATCGCAGCTCCCTTTGTGCTTGCGGCGATTCCAGCAACTGTGGCTACAGTGGTTCGCTCCATTTTTTCCATGCCCTCTTTAAAGGTCAGCTCTCCCGTTGCCATTTTCCCCATAACTTTTACATTTTCAACAGCAACATGTGCGATATTGGCAATCGTTCCGGCTGGAGTCCCCTTTGGGATCATCTGGATGATCCCCTTTTCCGCACCAACCTTCAGCGCACCGGCAGCTGCCGCCTTTATGCCAAAATCTGCACCTGATACAACTGCCGCTTCAACGAGTTCTTCTCCCTTAATTTCTTCGCCTTTCCAGACCTTTTGTGCAACATCGAAGCCTACTCCAACAGCGGCGCCCATGATCGCCGCCTGTCCTGCCTGTTTTCCGATACCGATTGCAAGATCTTTTGCCGCATACTCATTCCAGTTTAGTTCATTCCAGTTGCCAGTTTGAGCCTCATTCTGTAAATTCTTTGCTTGCGCCTTAGAAAGCGGTGTACTCTTTGTACCATCTGGCGCTTCGATCACAGTTGCAACTTTTTTTGCGATCTCCTGCTCCTGTCCTTCTGGCACAAGTTTTCTTTGTCCACGATAATCCCCATGTTCAAAAGCCTTTGCCGTAGCCTGTGCATCCTTACAGTATTTAGACTGATATCGTCTGGCTACATTCCCGCTTTCATCAACAATTACGATATCAACAGAATTTTTTGCATAACCTTTCCCTGTTGGTTCCAATACCTTTGCACGATAGGGACTTCCGGAGGCTTGCGCATTCAAGTTGAAAGTTTGTGCATGATACTGCTCTGCAATAAACCCATCCAAACAGGGATTTTGGTTGATGTTACCAGATTGTGTCCGGATCGTGCGATATAGAGATTCATTTGCATACTCCAGTGCATGATCCAGTTCTTGCAGATACGCTGCTGATTCCTGCGCACCCATGTGTGACATTGCTCTTTTTGTTTCTCCCGCGAACCAAGATTCTTTACTTCTTCCACTGGCAACAGCCTTTTCTAACTCCGCTTTCTTTTCTTCCTGCACATGGAGTGTATGTATGATATCGTCACGCATCTGCGCGATCTGCTCTGCGCTGTGATCTGGAAGGTTTTCAGTCAATTCAGCAGACAGCCATTGTGCCACAGGCATCGTATCCTTATGTGCCAGATAGCTCTCCATAAATCGCTTTTGGATCGGCTTCAATTCCATCGCTTCTGCCTGAGAAATGCCTGGTATAAATTCTTCATCGACTGCTAGGATCTGTTCTTCTTCTGTACGCATCATTTGACTTTCTCCCCGCTTTTTTTCTTGTTCGAAACGCTGGCAGGCTTTATATCGATCTTACTGATCGTTTCCCTGATTTGCAGGATCTTATCTTTCAACGTGCTGGAAATAGATTTGGTATCCTCCACCGAGCAAATCAGATCTGCCGTTGTGATTTCTGCCTTGCCATCAATAAACGCTGTCTCGATCGTATCCTTAACGACTGCTTCAAGGTCAGCTCCATTGAACCCTTCTGTTTTCTGTATCAACGCGATCGAATCGATCGATTCATTCCATTTGCGACGTTTTTTCAAATGGATCTCCAAAATTTTTCTGCGTTCTTCTCCATTGGGCAGATCAACAAAGAACAGTTCATCAAACCTGCCTTTTCTCAAGAACTCAGCTGGCATTTTGGAAATATCATTCGCAGTCGCTACAATAAAGACTGTGTTCTCTTTTTCCTGCATCCATGTCAAAAACTGTCCAAACAATCGGGTCGTGACATCACTCCCACCGCCATCGCCTCCAACACCGGAGAATGCTTTTTCGATTTCATCAATCCACAGTACACATGGACTGATCGCTTCAGAAAGTTTCAATGCTTTACGCATATTTTCCTCGGACTCACCAACATACTTTCCAAGCAGACGCCCAACATCAAGACGAACCAAGGGGATCTGAAACAGGCTGGCAGTCGCCTTAGCAGTGAGGCTCTTTCCGCACCCAGGCATACCGATAATCATCATGCCCTTCGGGATATCCACGCCAAACTTGATTGCCTTATCAAGATTTGCAAATATCTTTGCTTTTCTCTCCAGCCACTGCTTCATATTCTCAAGGCCTCCAATATCCTCGATCGTTTCTGAAAAAGCAACGATTTCCAGCATACCAGATTTCTTGATAAACTGTTCCTTCTCTTTGAGTATGAGAACCTTATCCTCCTTGTCGATACACCCTCCATCTTGATATGCCAGATTAAGGATCTGTTTGATCTGGAATTCGTTGAGACCCTTAAAAGAAAGCGCGATATCATTCATGACCTCCTCTTCCACTGTGATTTCCAAATCATTAACAAACTGACCGATCATCGTATGGATCTCATGGATCGTGGGCAGAGGGATATCGAACATTGTAATATAATTTTCCAATTCACGCGGAATCACTGCAATTTCAGAGATAATAAAAATAGTCTCATTATAATCGTCTCGATAGAGATTATTTTCTGCGATTTTCTTTAAAAGTGCAATGATTTTAGGTTCGTTGAGTTGCCCATGTATATCCCGAAGGATCAAAAAAGTGCTCTTTTCAAACCCATCATCCATCGTCAGCTTCAAAAATTGCTCCAGATCACACTCCTTCATCGGACTTTTGGTACAGAAATCCACAAGTCCTAAGGCATTATTGAATTCTAAACATTTTACGCCTTCACCAACCTGCGTAATGGCATCATCAATGACCATCGAATCAAAATGGTTGATATAGATAATAGGATGCAGTGCATCGATGTAGGAAGCCAAGCTATTGACTGTACTTCTTTTCATCATCACACCTCCATATAAACCAGTTGTCGTGTATTCGAATTGCTTTTATAATCAATCCCATCGAGAATAACAAATCCATTTAAAACATTTGAACTGGATAAGTCCCCTCCTAAATGACCAGCTGCACGAACATAATCCCCCTCGCCCATGCTTATGATCATATACTGCTTTCCTTTTGGCTTGAGATCCTTCCAATATCCATCGGTCTCTCCGGCGAATGTAATAAGATTTTCTCCCAAAATCTCATCGAACTCAAAACATTTTATCATCTTACAAATCTCGAGAAACATCTTCTTCTTATCTGCATCGCGCTTTGTATCCAGCTCAACGTTTCCAAGCTCATCTGTAATTTCCACCGGAAGAAAATAATCTCTGGATTTTTTATTCATAAGAAGGCACATGATAGTCAGCATCGACTTCTCTTTGAGAACATAAAACAAATCCCTATGATTCAGTTTGAGAATCCATGCATAATTTGAAACAATTTCAGAAATATTCGCTTTTATAAAGGCAGCATCCTTCGGATGCTCAAGGATACCTTCCACCAGTTTCCGATATCCAGCTTCATAGTCCTTGATGATCCGCTCTGTCTTATAGCCCTCCTGCTTATACAGTGCACACTGCTTCTCCCGCTCCTTCAAATATGTGAAGATATATACATCTTCCTCTACCTTCTGTTCATCTGCAACAATATCAAAAATTCGGATCAGTTCTTTTACAATCTTCATAGGTTCATCAACTGTAATGGCCGATACTGCCTTAAGCTCTGCATCATATCCACGAACACGCAGCCAACGGTGCAGCAGCTGATTGTTATAATACGCTAAAATATCTTCGATCGAAAAATTATTTTGTAAGTCCTCAATAGTTCGTACTGGTTTCTCGTCACAGATAAGATTAAACTTGATTGTTTTTGCCATAATTTAGTATCCTCCTGATTTCTTGGGATCTTAAAGCAGCTGCTCCATCAATCCACTGAACAGCCGCACATACTTATCATATCATCAAAAAATAAACTTTTCCACCATAATCCTCTAAAGATAAACAACCTTTTTTATTCCCTTGCATCCCATGAACCTTTGAGCCATGCCATCCCCGGATACAGTGCACCAGTTCGCGCAAAGTATTCTACACATTTTGCCGCAAGGACAGGATCCTGCATGGTATGGCGCATCAACAGAACGGACTGTCCATCTGCACAGTTGATTGGTGCTTCCTCCTCTGAATCCAGAAAATCCGGATCGAAGGAGGAATAAAAGCACTCCGCATCGGTTCCAATATCCCGAATACACTGAAAGCAGATGCGTCCCCCATCTATTTCGATCTGCATATAATCTTCCTCAAAGTCGAAGTCCTGTCCCAAAATGATCCCAAGAGATTCTCCATCTTGGATCTGCTGAACGAGGGTCTGCAAGCGGATCTCCGTCAGTTCCTCAGCCTCCCCAAACACCGTTCCAATATACGGGATCACGATTCGATCGGGCATAGAGATGTCCCCGTCCTTCTTTGGAATGATTTCTTCTCGCAGCATCGTATACGCTCCTCTCTGTTGTTCTTACAGCTTGTACAATCGTTTACTTATATTATAGATAGATCTGCACAGAAGTGCAAGGAAAGCGCAAACTCGAGACCAGCCCCTCCTTCCACCACACGCTCGATCTGCCTCTTTTCAGACAGCCTTTCATGAAGTTTGCTTCATATTTTTCTTGACAAATCGCGGTATACTTGTTAACATGAAGTTAACTTCACAAGAAGCAAACTTCATATAAAGGGAGGGTATGATGAAAACGAAGGTCAAGGAGTTGCGGACCGCAGTAAAGATGACGCAGCAGCAGCTGGCTGACTTGGTCCATGTGTCTTCCCGTACCATCATTTCGATCGAAAAAGAGCAATATAGTCCATCGCTTATGCTGGCATACAGGATGGCGCAGATATTTGGTGTGACGGTAGAAGACTTATGCTGCTTACAGGAAAACAAGGAATTGGAGGACTTGCAATATGAAGATCTATAACAGGAAATCCTTGGCAGAAGGTATCTTTATCTTAGCACTGGGAACTTTGCTTTTGATAACAGATTTCATCAATCATGCCTTTGAAATAAAAGGTGCTGTTCTGATTTTTGCGCTTTATTTTATGGGCGGTGGATTGATGTTCCGCAGTTTATCCCGCAAACTGACCAAAGAGGATCGGCTGGATCACATGGATGAGCGAAATCAGCTCATCGAATTGAAATCGAAATGCAAAGCCTTTCAGCTCACACAAATCATTTCTTTTGCGCTGATGCTAGGACTGCTGGTGATGGGCAAAATCAGCGGTACGGAAAGCCTGATTGCCGTAGCCGTAGGCTTGGCCTTTGCGTTTGCAATCTCCATGCTTACAGAAATATTCTCTTTCATGTACTATGAATCCAAGAATTGAATATCTGGAGGAAGTGTTTTATGAAACAACCGCCAAGACAAAGATCTCTGAAAGATGAGCGCGATCAGCAGATCGATGTACAGGCAAAAAGCTATGCACTGGAATTTATGATTGCCGCAACACAGGTTTTCACCATTATGTGTTTGGTGAAAGGCAATCCGGCATGGAAAGGCAGCTTATCCTTGTTGTTTTTCGGCGCGGCTTTCAGCCTGTTCTATAAGTATCAGCAATATACCGCAAAACCATATCGTCAGATAGGCGTATTTTTATTGCTGATTGGGATCGCGCTTTTGATCTGGTTTGGGATTACCGGATAATCTCCGATACCATTCCATATTATATAGATCCAACTTCTACCATCCTGCTTCCAAAGACCGTTCCGTATCTTCGGAAGCAGGATCGCTTTTGGGGATAAAAAACTTGGCACTACCGAAATATACTTGTTTCCATGTCCCATAATAGGTGCTGTCTTACAACATGATGGAACTCCCCCGTGTGGGTGGAATACATAATTAATGCCGTAAGCACTTTCGAGTGTATCTGTGTAATTAAAGCTCATAAACAAATCATTTTTATTATTAATGAGACTATCTTTTTTGCATTCAACCCCAGATGCATCAATGGTTTGCAGCCATTCCAACACATAGTGCTGAAGTTTATCTACGAATCCATATTGTTCTCTCCAATATGCATTCATAGTATCAATTATCTTTTCTGATGGCATTGTATCTACCATTGAATATGCAAGATCATACATATCCCAAACATCTGGATGCCCAATCTTCTTCTCAAAATTCCACCATAAATTATGTATGACCGACTCATTCCATCTTTCTTGAGCCTCTTTTGTATACCAAGGTTCTGTGTCATCTAAAGGTTGAATATTATACATACTTTCGAAGGTAGTTAAGAACGGCTCATGGTTTTTTTCTAAAAAATCTCTAAACGCAGAATATGGTGTTCTAATTCCATGAGCAATATCAAAACCATTACCGAATATGTAAAGAGTTTGCAACAACATCATCTCATTTCCTCAAAAATTCAAGCAGCCCGTGACAGCCTTCCGTCACATCCTGCCATGTCGCCTTGAAATCCCTTGTGTACCAAGGGTCGGCTACATCGCCTGGGCGGTCTGTAAAGTCCATCAGCAGGTGC
>JARIAV010000108.1 GCA_029257685.1 Butyricicoccus sp. | reverse complement strand
AGCGAATAGTCACTATGCTGTAAGTAATGCAGTTTTCTGAACGCCTGCCGCAAGGACAGCCGTTCCGCTGTTCTGAGTGCCATATACAGAAAGAACAGCGCAAACAGCAGGGATAGCGAAGGCAATGTCCGCAAGATCCCATATACGGTAAATTCTTTGAGCACCCACCCCAAACACAGATACAGTCCAATGGATACGCTCTGCGCGATCACACTGTACCAGAACGAGGCAAAGGTAAATGTCAGCCAGCTGAGGAAAAATGCATAGAGCAATGCACCGGGAAGCTGTGCGAGGGAGCCATACAGCATCGCAGTGATGCAGGACATCACGATCAGAACGGGTCGTGTGCTGATATGTTCACTCAGAAATGTCTGGATATATCCGCGCAGATAGAGGCTTTCGAACAGGGACGGGATCAGGATCGCCCCAAGGATCGAAAAGACGGATACGGCATTTCCGAAAGGGATTTCCAAAATAGCAAAACGCAGGGAAAAGGTATCGGCACGCTGGAGTCGATAGACCAGATAGTCGAGGAAAAAGCGTGCGCAGGTCACAGATGCACCAATACAGATCGCAAAGAACACCTTTTCCGAAGTAAAGCCCACTGCTTTGAACTTCGGGCGGAAGGATTCCTTTCTGGGCATCAGAAGATAGAGCAGTCCGATCGGCAGCACCATTGCGGCTGCATCGAACAGCAGACCGAACCATTCCGGATACAACGTCAGGATATCGGGAAGCACGGCATCTGCTCCGATCAGAAAAGAGAAACAGAGAAACAGCGAGAAGCATAACCGCAGGGCAGATTTACTTTTCATCGCGCTTTATGCACCTGCCTTTCGGTCAGAATGTAGTGACATGGAATATCGGTCTGCTCTCTTGGGAGCGGTGTTTCCTGAAAGCGGCTTTGTGCGCACAGGACGAGCTTGCAGGCGTCCGGTGCATCTGCCAGAAAGCGGTCATAGTATCCGCCGCCATACCCCAGCCGATATCCAAAAAGATCCGCGGCCAGACAAGGCACGATACATAGATCGATCGCCTCCGGCGGCACGATGGCTGCCTCCCTGTCCGGTTCTCGGATACCAAATTTACCGGCATGCAGGGCATCCAAGCGGGATATCCTGCGTGCGGTCATCTGTCCTGCCGCTTCACAGCGCGGTACACAGAGAACTTTCCCCTGTTCCAGCGCAATGCGGAGGATCTCATTTGTTTGCAGCTCCATTTCCGTGGAGCAATAGCAAAACACCGTCTCTGCCTGCTGATAGGCAGGCAGAGAAACCAGTGTCTTTGTGATGCGCAGGGCGCGTGCGCTGCGCTCCACAGGCGTTTCCAGCGCACGCTGCTGCAAAAAATACTTGCGAAGGGCTGCTTTATCGTTCATAACAAACAGCAGCAGCGGTTGCATCCGCCTTCTGCTTTCCGCAAAGCAGCTCACACATCTGAAGGCCGAGCGCAAATGCAGCCCCTGCACCGCGTCCGGTAATAAAGTGGCCATCCTGCACGAACGGTACCGGCTTTGCCTCTGCACCCTCCATGCCGGACTCCATGCCCGGATAGCAGGTCGCACATCTGCCGTTGAGCATCCCCATCTTGCCCAGAACGACCGACGGTGCGGCACAGATCGCCGCGATATACGCACCGCGCGCATCCATCTTTTCGATGCATTCGCGTACAAATGCAGAATCATGCAGATTGTGTGCGCCCGGCAGTCCGCCCGGCAGATAGATCATCTCTGCGGTGTCCAGATCCACTTCCTCCGGAAGTACATCGGCTGTGATCGGCACCTGATGGGAGCTGACCACCGTTTTTCCGGTGACACCCACCGTTTGCACTGCAACACCGCTTCTGCGCAGGAGATCCACCGGAATGAGTGCTTCGACTTCCTCGAATCCTTCTGCTAGAAATACATAGACCATAGTTTGCATCCTCCTTTTAATTATACATCAGATTCATGTATCCATTCTGTGCTAAGGATCGTTCGCCATAGCACTTGATACAACCAAGGAATGTACCGTCTGCATCGGGGACGCTTACGCGGACAGCAGCCGCTCCGGTCTCTGCGGCAAGCGCAGCGCGGAACACAGCCGCATCGCCGTCATCCATGCACACAAACTCCTGTGCCCAGATGCCGTTCTCCTCGTTCCAGACGAACGCGTATCCCGTGAGGCTGCCCTGTGTTTCCCACACGAATGCACCCGCCCCAAGGGATCCAAACAGCGCAAGCTGTGCCTGCCACTGTTCGGGGGTACGCACGACCGCCAAAGACTGGTCGGCGGTTTTGGTAAGATATAATGCAGCGCACTGCGGCAGATCGGCAGGGGTCATCCTGCGAAGTGCCGGCTGTTTGTCCCGCTCGCGCGCGGGACAAACAAAAGCGGTATCGGTATATGTTGTGAGCGCAAAATGCGGCTCATAGCCAAATGGACGATAAAAATCAAACAGCCATGCTTCCTGCGGGATGAGCATGGAAGCCTCTGTCCCATGCGCTTTGTCATAGGCAAAGCTCCACTCCAAAAGCGCAGACATCAGATGCCGCCGCCGAAAATCAGGGTGCGTACATGCACCATAGATATAGGTGGCAGAGATGTGTTCCGTGCCGATGCGCACCGTATAGGGCAGCATCTGCACCATTGCGGCAAGCTGACCCTCCAGCTCGTAAAGTAGCGTGGTATCGAGCACGAAATCATGGGCAAAATAATAGTCATTGAATCCGGTGTCATCGGGGAAACAAAGCTCCCACAGGGCACGGATCCGGGGCAGATCAGCAGGTCCAGCAAAACGGATCATACCTTGTCCCCTGCCTTGCTGTCCTCGATCGGGACTGCCATATATTTCTTGGACAGGAACTCCGGATAGTAGGAATGCTTCGCCTTGCGCAGTCCCTCCAGTCCGAGATCCTCCTCACGGTTGACATACATCACATCCGCACAGTTGCGCTTGACAAACTGCTGGTTGATCATCTGGTATGCACCTTGGATGTTATGATCGGCTTTCTCGATCTGTACCACATACATATCATCGGTCGCCCGACAGCCAAAGGTGAAAGCGATCACCTCGCCATCGAGACGCAGGATACCGCCACGCAGTTCAAGCTCCTCCCAGAAATTGAAGCCGATCCCGATGGCACAGGTCTCACCGAAAAACTCCTGCTCCCGCATGCAGCCGTTGAGCTCACACCACTTGAAATGGAAGTTCAGTGCATCCCGCACGTTCTCCTTTGTGATATCCTCATAGCTCCAGCGTCCCTCATAGGTACTGAGGAAGCGATTGACCAGATTGCGCTTGGATTGCAGCTTCTTACCGGATAGTGTTTCCAGCTTCTCGCGCAGATACACATAATCCGCTGCGCCTTCGTTATAAGAAAAGGCAAACTGACCGGGGCAGCACGCCTCGATCCGCGGGATCATATCCTCCGCAACGGATACCATGATAAAGGGATTGCCGCGCGCGGCTGCATCCTCCCGCATGGCGGCGATGGGCCTGCACAGGCTTCCCTCTCCGATGGGGGCGAGATACATCTCCTGTCCGGACTCGGCATCCTGCATTTTCACAAGCAGGAAATCATCCAGAAAACAGATCTGTGTATGATAGTGACCACGCCAGATATACAGGTCAACAAAGCAGTGCTCGCACAGATGGTAATTGTGCGCACGGGCGCAAGCCTCTACACGGGCTTTGTCCTCGATCGTGATCTCTCGAAAATCTAACAGCATAAAAAACCTACCTTATTTTTTGTTTCCTCCGAATAAGCGTGTCTTGATTACAATGAGTAAGAACAGGGGCAGCTTCATCATACGCCCGATCCGGCTGGGCTGCTTGCACAGGCGATAGAACCACTCCAGATTGAGACGGATAAACAGTTCCGGCGCACGCTGTACCGTTCCGGCGAATACATCGAGGGAACCGCCCAGACCACAGGACAGCGTGACCGGCAGTTCATCGAGATGGCCTGCCATAAACTTTTCCTGCTTGGGTGCGCCAAGGCAGGTGAACATGACATCGGCACCGCCAGCCGCCCTGACCGCCTCGATCGCCTGCTGGTCATCCTGAAAATACCCGTCCTGTGTTCCGGCGATGACCAGTCCGGGATATTTCTTTTGCAGATTTTCGGCTGCCTGCTGTGCAACCCCAGGCTTTGCGCCCAACAGGAACAGGCGCATCCCCTCCTGTGACATACGGTACATGAGCGCATCGGCAAAATCGATGCCGGGAACCTTACCGGAAAGCGGTATCCCTAAAATGCGTGCAGCATAAATGACACCGATCCCGTCCGGAAGCACGAGCGATGCACGATTGACGATATCCCGAAACACCGTATCCTGTAAGGTCTCATAAACGATTTCAGGGTTGGGGGTGACGACATATCCTTTCTTTCCTGCACGGATCTGCTCCATTGCGGCATCGACTGCCTCTTTGAGCGTCACATTATGAAAAGAAACTCCTAAAATATTTGCAGTTTTCACGGATACCTCTCCATTTTGAATCATTTTATATCAAATCTATTTTAGCGCATTTCCCTAAAAACTACAAGACTTAATTCAAATTCTGCCAAGCTTTGGTTGTTCCTCCAATTTTTGTATGTGAAAAAAATACAGAAATATACCCTGTATCCGTACTGGAGACAGGGTATCCTTTCCTTTATATATACTGACAGATCGCAGATCCCATTTCGTGCGTGGAGCAAACGGCTTCTGTCCCTCTTGCAAGATCTGCCGTGCGCCAGCCCTCCTCCAGCGCGGACTGCACCGCCCGCTCGATCTGCTCCGCTTCCGCCGTCAGTCCGAAACTGTAGCGCAGCATCATTGCGCAGGACAAAATGGTCGCGATGGGATTCGCGATGCCCTTTCCGGCGATATCCGGCGCAGAACCGTGAATGGGCTCATACATCCCAACACCGCTTTCTCCGATGGACGCCGAGGGCAGCATCCCGATCGAGCCGGTCAGCATGGACGCTTCATCCGACAGGATATCCCCAAACAGGTTGCCGGTCAGGATCACATCGAACTGCTTTGGGTCATGGATGAGCTGCATGGCGGCATTGTCTACATACATGTGCTCGAGCGTAACATCCGGATAGTCCGCGGCGATGCGCGTCACGGTCTCGCGCCAGACGCGGGAGGTCTCCAGCACATTTGCTTTGTCTACGCTGGTCACTTTTTTTGCGCGTACCCGTGCCATAGCGAATGCGCGGCGTGCGATGCGCTCGACCTCATGTGCCGAATAGTTCATATCGTCACAGCCCATCGTCCCCCAGCCCCGCTCGCTGTCCTTGCGGTAATGCCGACCAAAGTAAACATCCCCTGTCAGTTCCCGTCAAACCACCAGATCGAAACCTTCCCCGATGATCTCTTTCCGGAGCGGACAGGCATCCGAAAGGATCGGGTACAGCATGGCTGGACGGATATTGGCAAAGAGTCCCAGTGCCGAACGCAGACCAAGCAACGCCTTTTCCGGCCGCTTCTCTGTCGGGACAGCATCCCATTTGGGGCCACCCACTGCGCCGAGCAGCACCGCATCTGCCCCCTTACACACCTGAACGGTGTGTTCCGTCAGCGGCTCTCCATACGCGTCGATGGAACAGCCGCCTGCCAGCACCTCCTCAAAGCAGAACGTATGACCAAAACGCTCTCCTGCACGCGTCAATACCTCCATCGCCTCAGAAACGATCTCCGGCCCGATGCCATCTCCCTTGATGACTGCGATCTGATACTTCATGGTGTTCCGTCCTCCTGTTCTCTTGCTTTCAGAGATGCAAGCAGTCCGCCTGCTGTGATGATCTTTTGGATAAAGGGCGGGAATGCCGCCGCCTGATAGGTCTCCTGTTTGGTGAGATTGGTGATGCATCCCGTGTCAAAGTCTACGGATACGACATCCCCTGCCGCAATGCGCTCTGCCGCCTCCGCACATTCCAAAATGGGCAGCCCGATATTGATGGCGTTGCGGTAGAAGATACGCGCAAAGGACGCCGCGATCACGCAGGATACCCGATTTTCGCGCAGTACGAGCGGGGCATGCTCACGGGAAGAACCGCACCCAAAATTTCGGTTTGCTACGATGAGATCCCCCGGCTGGACGCGGCGCACAAAGTCCGCATCGATATCCTCCATCGCATGGGTGGAGAGCTCCGCCGGATCGGCAATATTCAGATAACGCGCCGGAATGATGACATCGGTATCTACGTTGTCCCCATACTTAAAAACAGAACCCTGTACGATCATAAACAAACCCCTTCCTTTTCCGGTACGTCTTCCGGTGCGCAGATGTATCCCATAACAGCTGATGCCGCCGCGACTGCCGGACTTGCCAGATAGATCTCACTTGTGATATGCCCCATACGCCCCACGAAATTGCGGTTGGTCGTGGAGATCGAGCGTTCATGCTGTGCTAAGATACCCATGTGTCCACCCAGACACGGGCCGCAGGTCGGTGTCGAAACGATCGCGCCCGCCTGAATGAAGATCTTTGCCAGTCCCTCCTCGATGCACTGGAGGTAGACCGCCTGTGTTGCCGGAATGATGATCGTGCGCACCCCGTCCGCAACGTGCCGCCCTTTGAGGATCTCAGCCGCAATGCGCATATCCTCGATGCGTCCATTCGTACACGAGCCGATCACCGCCTGCTGGATCTCGATCTTCCCCATTTCATCAATGGTCTTGGTGTTTTCCGGCAGGTGCGGACAGGCGACCGTTGGGCGCAAGGTGGACAGATCGATCTCATAGGTCTCCTCATATTCTGCATCTGCGTCCGGCTCGAACACGGTAAATGCACGCTGCACGCGTCCGTGCATATACGCCAGCGTCTGTGCATCGACCGGAAAAATACCGTTCTTTGCCCCTGCCTCGATCGCCATATTGCAGATGGTGAAGCGGTCGTCCATGGAAAGCGAGGCAACGCCTTCTCCGGTAAATTCCATTGAGCGATACAGTGCGCCATCTACGCCGATCTTCCCGATGATATGCAGGATGACATCCTTTCCGGAGATCCAGGGTGCTTTCTCACCCTTGAGTACGAACCGGATCGCAGACGGGACCTTGAACCACGCCTTTCCGGTCGCCATGCCTGCTGCCAGATCGGTCGAACCGACACCGGTGGAAAATGCCCCGACTGCACCGTAGGTACAGGTATGGGAGTCCGCGCCGATGATCAGCTCTCCGGCGGCGGTCAGTCCCTTTTCCGGCAGGAGTGCGTGCTCCACGCCCATCTCTCCCACATCATAAAAATGTACGATGCCATGCTTTTTGGCAAAGGTGCGGCAGGTCAGGCATTGCTCCGCCGACTTGATATCCTTATTGGGTGCAAAGTGATCCATTACAAGTGCGATCTTTTCCCGATCGAATACCTTTGTAAAGCCAGCCTTTTCCAGCTCTCGGATGGCGACCGGCCCTGTGATATCATTGGCAAGCGTCAGATCCACCGCCGCTTCGATGAGCTGTCCGGCGTGTACCTCGGAAAGTCCAGCGTGCTTTGCCAGGATCTTTTGTGTCATTGTCATTCCCATTGTTTATCCCTCACGATTCCATCATCAGCTTATTGATACCATTGATATAGGCCTTGATCGACGCTTCGATCACATCCACCGCAACGCCGCGGCCGGTCACGATCGGACCTCCATCCCCTGCTGAGATCTTAACGATCGCTTCGCCCTGCGCGTCCTCACCGTCGGTCATCGCCTTGAGTGCGTAGTCCTCCAGCACGAGCTCCCGTCCAACGATCTTATTGATCGCACGGAATGCGGCATTGATGGGGCCATCGGACGCCGCTACCCGCTCGCGCGTTTGCTCTCCGTGCCGGATCCGAATGACTGCGGTCGAGGTGATCGAATTGCCCGAATTGATGACGAAATCGACCAGCTGATACCGTTCTTCACCGGAAACCGGAACCGCACCAACAAGTGCCTCCAGATCGCGGTCCTTGATGCTCTTTTTCTTATCCGCAAGCAGCTTGAACTTGGTGAATACGCGGTCGATCTCCTCCGGAGAAAGCGTGTAGCCGAGCTCTTTCAGCCGGTCTTCAAAGGCATGCCGTCCGGAATGTTTGCCGAGCACGATGGAGTTTTTCGGGATACCGACCGATTCCGGTGTCATGATCTCATAGGTCTCCTTATTGGCAAGCACGCCGTGCTGATGGATCCCCGATTCATGGGCAAAGGCATTCGCGCCAATGATCGGCTTGGTCGGCGCAGCCGGTACGCCGGTGATGGTTTGGATCATGCGGCTTGCACGGTAGATCTGTCTGGTATCGATCCGGCAATCGGCATCGTAGTGATCCCTGCGCACATGCAGTGCCATGACACACTCCTCCATCGCCGCATTGCCTGCGCGTTCGCCAATGCCGTTGATGGTACATTCGATCTGCCCGATGCCTGCCTCTACGCCAGCCAGAGAGTTTGCAACTGCCATGCCCAGATCGTTGTGACAGTGGCAGGACAGCACCGCCCGCTCGATGCCCTCCGTATGTGCGGTCACATAGCGCACCAGTGCCGCGTATTCCTCCGGTGCCATGTAGCCGACCGTATCCGGAATATTGAGCGTTGTGGCACCTGCGCGGATCGCTGTCTCGAACACACGGCACAGGAAATCCTTATCGGAGCGGCAGGCGTCCTCTGCGGAAAACTCGATATCCTCCATATACTGCTTCGCGTATGCCACATGATGGGAAACGCTTTCGAGTACCTGCTCCGGTGTCATACCCAGCTTATACTCCATGTGGAGCGGTGAGGTCGCAAGGAATACGTGGATGCGCGCCGCATTCGCCCGCTTGATGGCATGATAGGCTGCATCGATATCCTTTTCTGCACAGCGTGCCAGCGAACACACCGTGGAATCCTGCACATGCTGCGCGATCGCGGAGATCGCCGCGGCGTCTCCCGGCGACGCAATGGCAAACCCTGCTTCGATGATATCCACATGCATCGCTTCCAGCTGCTTTGCCACCTCGATCTTCTCGTTGAGGTTCATGCTGCATCCGGGGGATTGCTCGCCGTCCCGTAAGGTGGTATCAAAAATCCGAATCGTTCTTCCCATGTTCAAAAGCCTCCTAAACCGTGATCCGTGTACGGGACAAAACAAAAAGGCTCCGTCCCTTAAAAAACTTTAAGAGACGAAGCCAGAAACTCCGCGTTACCACTCTTATTGCTGCCCTGTTATGGAGCAGCCCCTCTGCACGCATCGAACAATGCGCTTTCCCTTTAACGGTGGAACGAACCGGTGAGACTTACTTTATATGTTCAGTCCACAGCTCCCGAGTGAGCTTCATCCTGCGTTCGATCCTGTTTCACACCAACCAACAGTTCTCTGAAACCAAAGCGCACGACTACTTTACTCGTTCATTGCTTTTATCATTTAGTCTGTGAAAGACCTTGGATATATCATAGACCATTTGACAGCATCTGTCAAGAGGAATTTTGCAGAATTTATTTGCTTGCATCTATGCGCCCCATTCTATACAATAGAATCATTGGAAGTAAAAAATTTTGGAGGTATCGACCATGATCGAATGGATACAGGGATTCGACCATACGGTGCTCAGCTGGATCGTCACCAGCCTGCGCCATACCGTTTTGGATCCCATCGTTATTTTTATCACTTCTCTGGGCAATGCAGGCATCATTTGGATCGTCTTATCGCTCCTGCTGCTCATTCGCCCCAAAACGCGCCGGTGCGGACTTGCCATGCTCACCGCACTCCTGCTCGGACTGCTCATCGGCAACTTTGGCATCAAGAACCTCGTTGCCCGCTCGCGTCCCTTTGTCACCTATCCTGAGATCGTACCGCTCGTACATCCCGGAGATGTCTATTCCTTCCCGTCCGGCCATACCCTTTCCTCCTTCTGTGCCGCGACTGCCTGCCTGTGCTATTTCCCAAAGGGCGGCATGGCCTGCACGCTGCTTGCGGTACTGATCGGGCTTTCCCGTCTGTATGTCGGCGTGCATTATCCATCCGATGTGCTGGGCGGTGCCCTGCTCGGCATCCTGATCGGGCTGGTTTCCGTCTGGCTGGTCGACCGGATCTGGGATCGGGTCCGCTTTGATCGCATCCGCCGCTAACGCACATCCTCACTGTGATCTTATAGGAAAGGATCCATCAAAACCAAGGGGACTGCCCCTTGGTTTTTTGGCTATTTTGCAACATTTTGTGTGTGTCATGGTGGAGAACCGCATTTTGTTGATACAATGCTCTTGTATTTCCTACAAGAATGGTGTATTATTGGAAATACATTACACTCTGATCCTGTATCAGAAAGAAAGTAGGTTCGCATTATGAAGAAAGGAAATCCTTGGGCGCTTTTGCCCATCGCGGTATTCTTACTGCTTTTCATCTCTGTTGGTATCATCGACCAACGCGCTGGCGGCATGTTTGGGGACTCCATGCCTGCGATCGTCGGGTTCTTGATCGCACTGATCGTTGCATTCCTGCAAAACCCACCCGGCAAGAAGCTGACCTTCGAGGAAAAACTCAATACCATGGCGCGAGGCGCAGGAGAAGAAAACATCATGATCATGTGTCTGGTGTTCATCCTTGCCGGTGCATTCTCCGCGTCCGTGAAAGCGGCTGGCGGTGCGGATGCAACTGTAAACTTTGGCTTATCCATCCTGCCGAGTAACATCGCCGTCGTCGGCGTGTTCGTCATCGGCTGCTTTATCTCGACCTCTATGGGCACTTCGGTCGGCACGATCATCGCGCTCGCCCCCATCGCCATTGGCATCAGTGAAAAAACCGGCATCTCCATGCCGCTCTGCATCGGCGCGACCGTATGCGGCGCAATGTTCGGTGATAATCTGTCCATGATCTCGGATACCACCATTGCGGCGACCCGTACACAGGGCTGCGGCATGAAGGATAAATTCCGCGAGAATTTCAAGATCGCGATCGCACCGGCGATCATCACCGCCGTTCTGTTCTATCTCAGCACACGCGGCGTCAACTACACACCGACCGAAGCCCTGACCTATGATTTCATCCGCATCATCCCCTATCTGGTCGTCCTCATCGGTGCGATGGTGGGACTCAATGTGTTCCTCCTGCTCACGGGCGGTACGGTGCTCTCCCTTGCGATCGGTCTGTTCTATGGCGACTTCGCCTTTCTGGATATCTTCAAGATCATGGGTGAGGGCATTACCGGCATGTATGACATCACGGTCATTTCCATCATCGTTGCCGGTGTCGTTTCCCTCGTCCGTCAGAACGGCGGCATCGACTGGGTATTGTACATGATCCGCAAGTGCATCCGCGGTCGCCGCGGCGCAGAGGTCGGCATCGCTGCCCTGTCCTCCGTGGTGGACTGCTCTACGGCAAACAATACCGTTGCCATCGTCATCGCAGGCCCCATCGCCAAGGAGATCGCAGAGGACTATAAGATCAGCCCGCAGCGGACCGCTTCCCTGCTGGATATCTTCACCTCGGTCTTTCAGGGCATCATCCCTTACGGCGCACAGCTCCTCTATGCAGCCGCTGCCACGGAAATGGCACTGACGCCCGTTTCCTCCATCGAGATCGTGCGCTACTGCTATTATCCCATCCTGTTAGGGGTCAGCGCACTTGTCTTTATCGCCTTCGGCAAAAAAGACGCATAATATCTGAACATAAAAAAAACAGAGTATACCGCATCAGGTATGCTCTGTTTTTCTTTGCTCTGCTGCTTATCTGAGATCCAAAAATTCCAAAACCAGCCGCTCAGACTGCGTATATCCATTTTTGCCGTAAAATGACTGATGCCGCTTTTCGGTCGTGGTCAAAAGCTCGATCCAGTCGCAGCCCATTGCTTGCAGCTTTGCTTTCAAATAGCACAGGAAATCCGTCCCATAGCCCTTGCCCTGCATGTCCTTACGAATGAGGATCTCCTCCAAAAAGAAGCCGGTCGTCTCGTCGAAACACTTGAAATATCCCATTGCAAATCCGACAAGCGTTGTGCCCTCAAATTGCAGGAACACCAGCGCGTCCTCCATCGTCATCATCTGGTGCAGCCTGCGGTATGCCTTTTCCCGTGTCCATGTACCGCCCTCCGCATTATAATGCGCGATATAAAAGGAAATCAGGGTATCTAAGTCTTTTTCTTCCAATCTGATATAAGTTGGGGTCATCTTGCAAGCTCCTATCTGTCCATATCCTAAAAAATGGATATCCCACCACATTCCTGTCGTGGGATATCCGAGATCTTATAACGTGAAATCGATATTTTGTTCTTCAATGTGGTGCTTTTCCGCATATCCGGTCAGCATCAGGGTCAGCGCGCCATCGCCTGTTACATTACAAGCGGTGCCGAAAGAATCCTGAAGTGCGAAGATGGTCAGCATCAGCGCAGTACCTGCATCATCAAAACGCAGAACACCGGTGATGAGCCCAAGAGACGCCATGACCGTACCGCCCGGTACGCCCGGTGCACCGATCGCAAACACACCCAGCAGGGCACAGAACAGTACCATCGTCAGCGGACTTGGCAGCGTGCCATACAGGATCTTGGAAACGACCATGACAAAGAATACCTCGGTCAGAACAGAGCCGCACAGATGGATATTCGCAAACAGCGGGATCCCGAAGTCGATCATATCCCGACGCAGTACCTTGGACTTCTTTGCACAGCGCAGGGCAACAGCCAGCGTTGCAGCGGAGGACATCGTGCCCACCGCCGTCAGATAGGCAGGGCCATAGTTGCGCAGGACATCGAACGCATTCTTGCCGGAATACGCGCCGCCCAAGCCGTACAGCAGCCCCAGCCAGATATAATGCCCCACCATAACGATGATGACAACGATCAGGAAGACCGGAAGCTGCTTGGTGATGGTGCCCTCATAGGACAGCGTACAGAAAGTCGTACTGATAAAGAACGGCAGGATCGGGATGACCACCTTGGTCACGATCAGCAGTACGATATCCTGAAATTCATTGAGTGCCTGTGTGATGATCTTTGCCTTGGTCACGGCCGCCGCCAGACCCACCATGACCGAGATCACGAGCGCACTCATGACCGGCATGACCTGTGGGATATCCAGCTGGAATACCGCCTGCGGCACTTCACGCAGACCGTCCACTGCGCTTGTGATATTGAGGTTCGGGATCAGCGCATAGCCTGCACCTGTAGAGAACAGCGCGGCACACAGAGAAGATGTATACGCCAGCAGGAGCGCAACGCCGAGCATACGAGACGCGTTGGAGCCCAGCTTGGTGATAGATGGTGCAATAAATCCAATGATGATGAGCGGGACACAGAAGTTGATGAGCTGATTGAGCACATACTTCGCCGTTACGATCACCTGCAGGATCGCATCATTGACTCCAACAGGCAGCATATCTGCCGCAAGGAACAAGCCAACGATCATACCCACCATTACGCCCAGCACGAGCCTGGCTGGAAGGCTTTTTAGAAATTTCATGGTATTACCCCCTATTTTATAAACAGACCACTTACAAGCCTGTCATGATACGAATGATCTCCTTATCGGTTTCACGCATACCGTCATGCCCCAATCGACCGATGTTGCGGATGGTATTTTCCACACCGGTCGTTACGATACCGTCACCGCCATAGAATTGCTGTCCGTCCTGATACATCTGGTATCCCAAAATACCCGCATCGACAGAAGCCGCGATCTTTGCCGCGCACGATGGCTTTGCACCGTCACAGATCATGCCGGAAACCGTTGCAAGCGAGTTGACCAGCGTATGAGAGACTTCCTCATAGCCGCCCCCTTGCAGCCACGCGATCGCCGCGCCAGCCGCACAGCCGGCACTGACCGCGCCGCAGTATGCAGAAAGGCGACCGATGCCCGTTTTGAGGTGAATGGTGATGAGGTCGGAAAGGGTGACTGCCTGCACCATTTTCTCATGGGATACGCCAAGCTCTTTTGCATATTCGATGACCGGAACAGAAGCCGTAATGCCCTGATTGCCACTGCCTGAAACGATGATGACCGGAAGCTCACAGCCGCTCATGCGGGCATCGGAACCAGCTGCTGCCATTGCACGCGCACGCACCTTGATATCATCGCCGTAGTTGCGCAGCAGCACCGAGCCGATATTCGCGCCCCAGTTGCCATCGATGCCAGCCGCGGAAATCTTGGAATTGTATTCGATCTGCCGCTCGATCACCTCTCGCACATCGGCAAGATCCATGGTTTCCACGAAGTCCAAAATGGCTTCTATGGAAAGTTCACTGCGGTCGGTCAGCGTTGCCGACTGGGCACTGTGGTCGGTGTGTCCGGCTTCCAGCAGGACCGTTCCGTCCTTTTCTACATGCACGATATGGGTGTGATAGTCGGAAATGCGCAGCTTTACATAGGAATCGCCTCGATGCAGGGTGATGATGATATCAAAGATGACATCTCCCTCAGCCGGAAGGACACGCACCTCATGGCTTTGCAGATATTCTCGGATCTTTTCCTTGTCCTCAGCGGATACCTCCGCAATGACCTCCAGGATCCGGTCAGCCTGCCCTGCCACGATGCCTGCCACAGCAGCCGCTTCAATGCCCTTGAGTCCATCGGTATTCGGAACGACCACGCTCTTTACGTTTTTGATGATGTTCCCGCTCGCCTCGACCAGCACACGGTCGGGCAGTCCACCCAGGATCTCGCGTGCCTTTGCCGCACCGTAGGCGATGGCGATCGGCTCGGTACAGCCCATCGCAGGCACCAGTTCTTCCTTTAAGATCTGAATAAAATTATGGTATCGACAGTCTGTCTTTTGCATCATGTTCCACCTTTCTTTCTTACACTTTCTCAATCACACCGAGATTTGTTTTGAAGCACTCTGCGTAATTCGTCTCTCACTTCCATGAGGGCAAAGCCCAATAAATTTTGCCCACACCACGCGAGCGGGTATTCCGCATCCGGAGACTGTGCAGTCAAGCCGATGCCCCAGATACAGTCATAGGGACTTGCTTCCACCAAAACTTTGTCTTTGGTAGAAAGCAGGAACGCAAGCAGTTTTTTGTTCTGCATGAACTTGCAGTAGTTTCCATTGAGTACGATGGAATACTTGACCTCGTTCCACAATCCTTCATCGAAGTTTCGAACCTTTCGTCCAAGTGCCTTGATCTGCTTTTGATTTGTGTTTTTCAGGATCTCCTCATAGATCTCCCGATCGTGAAACAGCAGTGCCTTCTGCGCCATCATGTACTGTTCCATACAGCAGTATTCCTGCCCCATGACAGTAAACGATGACATCCACCACTGGCTCAGACAGCTTTTTGTGATCCGTCCGTCCTTGGATGGATGATGCCCCCAGAACATGCAAAATTCATTTCCTTTTTGTACATCCTCCCTGTGATAGCGCGGCACTCCATTCGGTCTCCAAAACAAGGTGGAAAACGAACCGCGCACAAAACGGTCGGTATGGTCTGCCTGCTCCCACCAGCCGCTCCACGGGATCGGTTCCGGAAACAACGTCTGATATTCGGACTGTTCTGCTTCAGAAAGTGCTCGAAACCATACATCAAAGGCTTTCTGGTATGGCTCATTATCTTTTGCAATAGATGGCTGTGCTTTGGGATCTTCCAGCCATGGCGGAAGCATTATCTTTTTGTCGGAAAGACGCATATCCACTCCCCCTTTTGCCTCCAAATAAAATGATACACATCTGTCTATCACTTTTATATGCTTGTATTGTACCATTCCAGTAGAAAATCGACAAGAGGGATTTGTAAAATTCTTATTTTACCAAATTTTACCACTTTTATTATAATTTATGTTTACTCCATCATGAAATTTACAGTTTCAGAGTCCGCATGACCATACCTGCAAAGCTTTGATTTTTCAGGTTTGCAGCATCGTTTGAAATATACAAGTCTCTTCGGTATAAATTGGACAAAATATTTATTTTGTCTAATTTATACCGAGCGGAAAATGCAAAGAAGATAGACCTCTGCCTATCTTCCTTATCCTATGCCGCCCTGCACGATCTCAGAACTATTTTCCTGTATTTCCTTTTTTCTTTCGGTACAGCATCCATCCGCCTGCTCCAAGTACACCAGCTCCGACGACACCAGCCACAGCCGCACCAGACGGTGCGCGTGTCTCGACCTCCATCGAATCCTGCACGTCCCCTCCTGCACAGGTCGCTGTTACCGTGACTGTTCCGGCTTTCTTTCCCGTCAGTACACCATCTTGCGTGATCTCTG
>JARIAV010000053.1 GCA_029257685.1 Butyricicoccus sp. | reverse complement strand
ATGACCCCATGCCGCAGTCCCTGCGCATGCACGATGGATCGTGGACGCTGCCCGCATGCGTTCCCCTGTGTATCCAGAATGGTGAGGTACTCTGTATGCCCCAGATCCTGTCCCGCGATCAGCTTCTCTTTCTGTGCGCGGCTGAGCTTCTTGATCGCCGCCTCATATCCCAATGCTTCGGAACGGGTCGGAAAGGTTTCACTGAACACCAGCCGAACAGGGGCGCGTCCTCTGGTATATTTCGCACCGCGTCCGCTGTTATGGGCTGCAAGCCGTGCCGTGAGGTCATTCGTCCATCCTGTATACAGCGTATCATCTGCACACGCCAAAATATACACATACTCCATGTTCGATCCTCCCATTTTGAAGCACAAAAAAAGATACCGGCTGGTATCTTTCCTTGGTGCAGATGGTGGGACTTGAACCCACACGCCCTTGCGAGCACTAGCACCTGAAGCTAGCGCGTCTGCCATTCCGCCACATCTGCGTATTTTGTTTGATAAAAAACTTGGTGCGAGTGATGGGACTTGAACCCATACGTCGTGAAACACACGCCCCTCAAACGTGCCTGTCTACCAGTTCCAGCACACTCGCGTCGGTTTTCCAGTCGCTTTCCTCAGCGACGTATTATATTATACGAGATATTTTCCCTTTTGTCAATAAGGAAATACATATTTTTCTAAAAAATAAAACCGAGAAACCATACCCTGTTTCTCGGCAGTATTCTTACTGTTTTTTCAGCCTGCGCATGGACAGAAAGAGCAGGACGAACGCCATCGTCATCAAGATATGCGCAATGCCGGAGAGTCCGGAAATACTTGCATCCAGTGCCCGTGTCAGCTCTGTCCCCAGCACCTCGAACACACCGCGCACCATCAGCAAAACGACCGTGGCTGGCAGTGCGATCTGATACAGGATCAGAAACCGCCGAAACAGCGCCTGCTCCAGCAGATCGGTATGCAGGGCAAAGAGTGCCAGGATCAGAAACAGCAGCGTGCCAAGCGCGAGCAGATGCACATGCGCGGCTGCAAGGACGGTATGCCCTGAAAAATCATGGTATTTGGTAAATTCTCGATAGAATACTCCGCACCCCAGCCCCACAGCGGCATAGAAAAACGCGAGATCAATGAGTTTCTTCATGATATGCTCCTTTCATCGCCTGATAGCCGATCCAAACCGTCCATACATACGCACATGTCTTCGGGATCATCAGCATACCGATCACAGGGATCCGGTCGGCAAACAAAACGACCGGCAGATAGAACCCAAAGCTGAGTACGATCGTGAGCCACATGAATCGAAATGGTCGATCCTGCGTCTCTCCGGCTTTCTGATAAAACAAACAAATAATGATAACCCCTAAAATTGTAAACGGGATATTGCGGTAGATCCCCCACGCAAGCGGAGCCTGTGAGCTTGTCCATGCGTTCTGCGGGAACAGGCACAGCAGGATACGCAGGGCAGATAACCCAAAGATCCCAGCCGTCAATCCCCTGTGCTCCCGCACCTTATAGCGCACACGCCAGACAAAATACAGCAGGATATAGAAGATGGTCATGGTGATGGATGTAATAAACTTTCCGATGCCCAGTGCAGCCGGAAAGTTTTCCAGTCCGGTGGTGCAGAGTGCCACAGCGCGCGGTACGAGGTGGAATGCATCCCCCAATCCCAGCACGACTGCCATCACACCAAACAGATAATACTGCTTCTCGCCGCGACTCTGACGGATCATCCGGATCCCGATGGCGATCACCAAGATCAGATATACGGTATCAAACGTGGTCTCTACGATTGCTTGCATTTCTTTCATAACGGTACCTCCTTCTGTATGTTTGCAAAGAAATAGTTGCGCAGGAACAAGATCCCTGCCAGTGTCAGGGCCCCGCCCAAGCCGGTATAGAACACCGCTATGAAGCGATCGGGCGCAAGTCCGGACGCACGCAGACCAATGCCGAAGCTCATCATCACCGCCATGATCAGGAAAGATTTGCGGTCAAAGAATTTCAGGAAAAACTGCTTTTCCTCCGCATATCCCAGAATACGCGCGGTATGGCGGCGCACCAGCGGCCCAAATATGAACCGATGGAACAGCAGGAACACCACACAGGATAATAAAAAATTGAGCATGCCTGTATAGTCTGTATAGGTCAGCACCCCAATGCGCAGGACATTGAAGCCTGCCGCTCCCCAGACCAGTCCAGCCAGTGCGACGAGTTTCTGTTTTTTTAACTTCATGGAAAGAACCTCCTTAACTGAACAATGTTCATTTTATGTTCAAGAATATCCTGCGCCTTTGCGCAGGATATTTCCAGAGCCTATCTGAAAACAAAGAATGTGATAAACACCGGAATTTCGACTTTTCAGATCCCCCTAATAGATTGCACGGCGTATCATTTCAAGAAATGGTTCACAGGAGACCTTTTGCTGCAAGAACATCCAGACCATCGTGGAAAACGCGAGATCGACCAATGCCTCTTTAGACAAGGTGTCATCAAACGCATCCGCTCGAACCTTGGGATCATGTTCCAAAACGCGAAGCAGGCTGCCTTTGAGATGTCCAAAATATGCTTCCATCTCCCGACGGCCGCCCGCTCGGCTGGCTTCTGTAAAGCTCATTGCATGCAGGGACAAAAACCCTGGATATTGCATGTGTCCCCATTGCATCCGTCCAAACATCCACTCCAAATACTCTAAAAAACCGACAGATGGACTGGGTCTCTCCGCGGCAGAAAAGATATCCAGCCACACAGAGCGGATCGTTGCCTGCATGAGTGCGCCTTTGGAGGGAAAATAATTATAGATGGAACCGACTGCCACACCGCACGCCTGTGCGACGGTCCGCATATTGATCGCAGTCAGTCCCTCTTTCATGACCAGCTCCCGACAGGTATTGAGGATCGCTTCCTGTGATGTGACAATTTTGTTCATACGTTTCACCCCATTCTGAACAATGTTCATTGTATACGATACTGCTCCACTTGTCAAGCACCGACATAAAAAAACGTGGTACAAAAATGCACCACGTTTTTGTTGCCTGTTATCAGTTCAGGAAATCCTTGAGCTTCTTCGAGCGGCTCGGATGGCGCAGCTTGCGCAGTGCCTTTGCTTCGATCTGGCGGATACGCTCACGGGTGACGTTGAACTCCTTGCCAACCTCCTCCAGCGTGCGTGTGTGTCCGTCCTCGATGCCAAAGCGCAGACGCAGGACCTTCTCCTCACGCGGTGTCAGCGTCTTGAGCACATCGACCAGCTGCTCCTTGAGCAGCATAAAGGATGCCGCCTCTGCCGGTTCCGGTGCATCGTCGTCCGGAATAAAGTCGCCCAGATGGGAATCCTCCTCCTCGCCGATCGGGGTCTCCAAGGAGACCGGCTCCTGTGCGATCTTGAGGATATCGCGCACACGATCGACCGGCATATTCATCTCTGCTGCGATCTCCTCCGGAGACGGATCATGCCCCAGCTCCTGCAGCAGCTGACGAGATACACGGATCACCTTGTTGATGGTCTCGACCATGTGGACCGGGATTCGAATGGTACGCGCCTGATCTGCGATCGCACGGGTGATCGCCTGACGGATCCACCATGTCGCATAGGTCGAGAACTTGAAGCCCTTGGTGCAGTCGAACTTTTCCACTGCCTTGATAAGACCCAGATTGCCTTCCTGAATGAGGTCGAGGAACAGCATACCACGGCCAACATATCGCTTTGCAATGGAAACGACGAGACGGAGGTTCGCCTCTGCCAGACGCTTCTTCGCACGCTCACCAGCCTTGACCGCCTTATTCAGCGCGGCGATCTCATCTGCACTCACTGCGACGGCCCCCGGCTGGGTCATTGCATCCAGCTTCTCGGCTGCCTGATTGCCCTCGAGCATCTTCTGTGCCAGATCCACTTCTTCTTCCGGAGAAAGCAGATCCACCTTGCCGATCTCCTTGAGGTACATACGCACCGGATCATCGATCGCAAAGCCCTCTGCAAGCGCGGAGGTATCCACAAGTTCTTCCTCGGGCACTTCTTCTACGCTGTTCGCTTCAAATTCCTCATCTTCTCCGATGGAAACGTCCAGCACCCCTGCGCCCTCGATCTCAATGCCCTCATTTTCCAGCATCTCGTAGATCTTATCGATCTGGTCGGTATCCAGTTCGAGCGGAGACAGTGCATCTGCGATCTCCTTGAGTGTCAGCTTGCTGTTCTTCTTGCCCTTTGCCAACAGATCCTTTACGACCTGCATCTGCTGAGCCAACTGTTCTGCACTTGCCATATCTTATTTGCCTCCCATTTTTTCTGCTTTCATTTTGGAAAAGGTAATCATTGGATCTTCTCCGCCTTCACATGGCGGCTGCTCCAGCATGCGCTGGGTGCGCCGTTCCTCCATGATCTCTATGTAATCATCAAGCGCTCTCTGCCGTCCCTCCAATGCGGTCAGGGGGCGGGACAGGATCTCGGAAAGCAGTGCCAGCTCTCCGTCCTCCAAATACCCCTCAAATCCGGCGATCGAAACCGGAAGCCCCTGTGCTTCCAGCTCCAGCGCATGTGTATAGATTTTTGCCAGTACCGGCGCGGAAAAATCCGCTGGGCGCAGCCGCTTTATGATCACAGGCACCAGTGACGGTTCTGTAAACAGCAGGGCAAGCACCCCTTCCTCTGCACGTCCCGATCGAATATCCGGATAGCGCAGCATCCGATCCCTTGGCTGTACGTTCTGTGCCACCGCGCGCACGGTGCGGTGCTCTGCGTTGGAACGCTGCTTGCGTCGGATACCCAGCGCACGCCTTACCTCGACTTGGAGTGCCTCAGGCGTGATGCCGGCCATCTTTGCCGTGCGTCCCAGATAGACCTCGCGTTCTACCGCCCCTTCGATGGCGGCAAGCATACGCGCTGCATCCTGTATGAATGCGATGCGCTGGTCATCCTCGGTCAGGTCATACTTGTCCGCGATCTGGTCGAGGCGGTAGGCATTGTGCCCTTCGCTGTGCTCGATCAGCCGCTGGAACGCATCAGGACCCTTGGCCTTGATGAATTCATCGGGATCCTTGGCCCCCGGGATGCGCAGGACATTGACTTGCAGATCGGCGCGCTTCAAGATATCGATCGCGCGCTGTGCCGCCGCCTGACCTGCTCCATCGGCATCATACGAGATGATAACCTTTTTGGTGTAACGCGCGATCATGCGCGCCTGTTCTTCGGTGAGTGCCGTTCCCAGACTGGCAACGGCGCTGTCAAAGCCTGCCTGATGCAGGGCAATGACATCCATATAGCCTTCCGCCAAAATGAAATGATCCTGTGTGGTTTTCTTTGCCAGATTGAGCGCAAAGAGGTTGCGCCCCTTGTGGAAAATCATCGTTTCGGGTGAGTTCAAATATTTCGGCTTGGAATCGTCCATGACGCGTCCACCAAAGGCGACCACCTGACCGCGCACGTCGATGATCGGAAACATGACGCGTCCGCGAAACTTATCATAGATCGCACCCTTTTCGTTTTTCACGGCAAGTCCTGCGGCGACAAGTTCCTCTTTAGTATATCCCTTTTTTTGCATTGCGTCCATTGTTTGATGAAAAGAATCTGGCGCATATCCCAAACCGAACCGGTTCATGGTTTTTTTTGTCAAACCACGTCGAGCAAAATATTGCTGCATGGGTGCGTATTCCGGCTGCCACAGCGTATCGTAATAAAACCGTCCGGCATCCTTCATCAGGGACAGGAGACGCTCTCTGCGCCGTGCCGCGCCTGCATCCATCTGATCCTGTGGGACCTTCAGACCAGAGCGATCAGCCAGAAACTGTACTGCGTCCCGAAATTCCAGTCCTTCTGCCCGCATGACGAAGTTGATAACACCGCCGCCTGCGCCGCATCCAAAGCAATGATAGATCTGCTTATCCGGAGACACAGAAAACGATGCTGACTTTTCATTGTGGAAGGGACAGAGCCCAAAGTAATTCGCACCTTGGCGCTTGAGTACCACATAGCGTGATACGACCTCCACGATATCGTTCCGCGCGGTCAGTTCATCCAGAAAGGCATGATCGATTGCCATTTGTCCAACCTCCTTCCGAATCTAGAGACTAGGGCGTATCTGAAAACAATGAAATCGATGAATTTTTCACAGTGCTTGTGCAGATGCAAGGCAAAAAACGCTGGAATCCTTGATGGATTCCGAACATTTTTAACGCGGCAGATGTCATGCACTGTGCAGAATTTCGACTTTTCAGATAATCCCTAATACAGAATTATATTTCCATGTATGATTGCACGTATGTCTCACATAGTCCCATGTATGTCCGCATATAACTCCAAGTATGTCTGCATATAACTCCAAGTATGTCCGCATACAACTCCATGTATGTCTAGGTATGGTTCCATGTACGCGGCAGAAATATCTCCTTGCAGCAGGTGATGGCGTAGCGATCGGTCATCGAGGCGATATAATCACAGACGATCCGTTCCGGACTGTCGCCCTTGTCAGTCAGCGCACGATAGGTCTCAGGCAATTGTTCAAAATGTGTCTCATAATGGGTATAGAGCGTATGCAGCATCCATACGGCGCGCTGATCCTGCTCGACTGCTTTCGCGTCATACACCCGCTCGAACAGGAACTTCCGCAATGCCAGCATGGCCTGCTCGGTCTCAGCGTCCATCCCGATCTCGGCATGGGCTTCCCCATAAGCGATCACCGCACGCACCAGCGTGTCCACACGCGCTCCATGGCTTGTCCCCAAAACGGCTTGGATATCCTTTGGGATCTCCTGCTCGGTCAGCAAGCCTGCACGGATCGCATCATCCAGATCATGATTGACGTAGGCGATCCGATCGGCATAATGAATGAGCCGTCCCTCTGCTGTTTGCGCTTTTTGGCTTCCGGTATGGCACAGGATACCGTCCAGCACCTCATGCGACAGATTCAATGGCTCGATGCACTGCACGACGCGCACACTCTGCACATTGTGCCGAAATCCCTCTTTGCAGATGGTATCGAGCGCGCGTTCTCCGGCATGGCCGAGCGGGGTATGCCCGAGATCGTGTCCCAATGCGATTGCCTCTGTCAGATCCGCATTGAGCCGCAGCGCGCAGGCGATCGTCCGTGCGATCTGCGAAACCTCCAAAGTATGCGTCAGACGCGTCCGATAGTGATCGCCTTCGGGCGCGATGAACACCTGTGTTTTGTTCGCCAGCCGCCGAAACGCCTTGGAATGAATGATCCGATCGCGATCCCTTGCATAGCAGGTACGGATGGTGCAGGGTGGGATCGCAGTCTGTCTTCCCTTGGAAGCATCTGCACACGCCGCCCACGGGGCCAGGGTGCGGTGCTCCAGCTGCTCATGTTGTTCTCGTATGGTCATTGAGGGGATACCTCCTTTTCCATTCTTACAGAAAAAATCTCTATTCTATAGATATGCATTTCTCGCAGAATTATCTGCTTTTTTTGATTTTTCTCTATAAACACACAGCTTTATACGATACGGCAAAAAATACTTCCGTTTTTTGTATCTATTTTATTTGATCCGGCGGCCGCGGAAGGAAACCTCCATACACTCTGCATAGACCGTTCCCGATGTCACATCCGCAAGGGCTCGATTGAGCGCATCCAGCATCCCGACAGGCTGGATCACCGTCAAAGTCACATCCACGCCGTAGTCGATCTCCTCGACCGAACAGCCATGCTCGGGGAGCACCTGCTGTACGGCACCCAGCAGATTATACGGGCACGCGATCAGGAGCGTAGCAAAGCGGCTCATCTGCTGCACACCGGCAGCCGCAACTGCCACCTGTACCCCTTTGGTATAGGCACGCACCAAACCGCCTGTTCCAAGCAGCGTACCGCCAAAGTATCGCGTCACCACGCAGCACACATTGACCAGTCCCTCATGGCGCAGGACATCCAGCATGGGCATCCCTGCTGTCCCCTGCGGCTCACCATCATCGGAATAGCGCATGAGATTGCCTTCCCGCAGGATATAGGCGTAGCAGTGATGGGTAGCATCCCAATAGGTCTCGCGCATTTCCTTGATCTTTGCCGTGGCTTCTTCGGGCGTCTCCACACGCCACAATCTGCCAATGAATTTGGAGCGTTTCTCCTCGAAACGATCTTCCGCATATTCCGCAAAGGGGATCAGATAATCTTTTTCTTCTGCTGTCATATCCTCACTCCACCTGATACTTTTGCAGTCTGCCGCACAGCTTATCATCCACGATCACAGTCACGAGCGTTCCGTTTTCTGCGTAGTCTATGGCTGTGACCTGCGCTTCGCGGTGGAGCACATCGAGCACCGCGCCTTCACTGTAAGGGATGCACAGCTGCATTTCATGCTTGCCGCGTCCCAGTGCCTGCTCGATGGCAGAGAGCAGGGCTTCCGTGCCCTCTCCGGTCTTGGCGGAGAACAGCACCCCATCATGTGCGGGCGGCAGCTCGTCACACTTGTCCGCTTTGTTGTAGACCATCACACGCGGGATCTCCTGCGCCCCCAGCTGCTCGATGACTTTATCCACAGTCTGTGCATGAAGCTCCCATTGCGGATCGGAGACATCCACAACATGCAGCAGCAGGTCGGCATAGGCCAGCTCCTCCAAGGTCGCCTTGAAGGCAGACACGAGATGATGGGGCAGCTTGCGGATAAATCCAACCGTATCGGACAGCAGGATCTCCTGCGTATCCGAGATACGCTTTTTTCTGGTTGTGGGATCGAGGGTATCGAACAGACGGTCATTGGCCTCGATGCCTGCATCGGTGAGCAAATTGAGCAGCGTGGATTTTCCGGCATTGGTATAGCCGACGATGGCAACGAGCGGCAGCTCGGTCTTTTTGCGCTGACGGCGCTGCACGGCACGCACCTGACGCACCTGTTCAAGATCGGCACGCAGTTTATCGATGCGGCGGCGGATATGACGGCGATCGGATTCCAGTTTGCTTTCACCCGGACCGCGTGTACCAATGCCGCCGCCCAGACGGCTCATGGACTGTCCCAGTCCGGCGAGTCTTGGCAGGATATACTGATACTGCGCCAGCTCGACCTGCAATTTTCCTTCGCCCGTGCGTGCACGCTGGGCGAAGATATCCAAAATCAGTCCGGATCGATCCAAAATGGTCTTTTTGGTCAATTCTTCCAGCACACGCATCTGGGACGGGGACAACTCATTGTCAAAGATGATGAGCGACGCCTCGTTTGCCTCTGCCAGCTGGCGGACCTCCTCGACCTTGCCCTCTCCGATAAAGGTTTTCGCGTCCGGTGCCGGACGGTTTTGCAGGGTCATTGCAGCCACTTCGCCGCCGGCTGTTTCCGTAAGGGCTGCCAGCTCGCGGAGTGTTTCTTCATCCGCATTCTGCTCTGCCGTAAACGAATGGCACGCAAGCCCAACCAGCACTGCACGTTCGATCTGCTTCTGCTCGGTTTCCACTACATTCATCATAGATCGATTCGCCTCCTTGCTTCCAAACATCGATGGAGTCGTAACAAAACGGGGGATCAGACCTTGTATCCCTGCCCAAAACAGGCAAAATATATAACAAGGTAAACTTTACAGTCCTGAGACAAGAAAAACCATCGAAGTGAATTCTTCGATGGTTTTGATCTTACTTGTCCAGATTGAAACGCTTCTTAAAGCGATCAACACGTCCGCCGGTATCTACCAGCTTCTGCTTACCGGTGAAGAACGGGTGACACTTCGAGCAAACGTCAACTACGATATTCTCCTTGGTAGAGCCAGTCTCAATGACATTGCCGCAAGCGCAACGAATGGTCGTCTGCTTATAGTCGGGATGGATTCCCTGCTTCATGTTGTTTCACCTCTTTCCGGTTATGCCTTACAGTCGTATTCATATAATACCACGACTTTTTATAGATTGCAAGTATTATTTTGATTTTTTTCGATTTATTTTTTGTAAACGAGATCTGCGACCGTCCAGTCCTTCAAAACCGGCTGCATGGTACGCGCCATTTTCTTTGCCCCCTCCAGATCATGCAGCAGATAATTGCCGCATTCGATCCGGCTCACACCGGGGATCTCGCTATCCTGATACGC
>JARIAV010000029.1 GCA_029257685.1 Butyricicoccus sp. | reverse complement strand
ACTGAACAAAAATACGACAGTTATCTCAGCTTTGCGACTACAGAAGAAAGTCCGATGACAGATTCTTACCTTGCGAAAGGGATCGTTCATAAGGTTGATTTGGAAAGCAAAGAAGTATCAGAGGCGTTTCAGTATCATCATACAGCAATGTATCCTCTGGGCGTTTATGATGAACAAACAAATTGTGTTTATTACTCCAAGGAGCTTCCGGATACTTCCTCTCAAAAGGAGAGCTTGAATGACCAAATCTTTGTACATGATCTTATAGCAAACACGGATACCATGCTGACAGACGATCTGATTGCTGTAAATGATATCATTCCCATAGATGAAAATACAGTGTTCTTTCTGGGGGCAAGGAGAGATGGCTTGCTTGTGCTGGGAAAACTCGATCCCAAAACAAAAGAGGTTCAATATTGGAAAGAACCCGCGCCCCTGACAACAAGAGAGATTTGTGTTGACCGTGAGCAGAGACGTGTCTATGCTGCTGTGTTTGATGATGAGGCGGAATATCAGTCCATGCGCACGGATGGCCCTGATCCAGATTATACCCTCTATTCCTATGACTATGATCTTGCAGATCGACGCGAGATCCTGCGGCAGGAGAAGGGGCGTATTTCCGGACTGTGTGCCAGAGATGGGAAGCTCTTTCTCAAATATGATTCTTCCAACAAACTGATCGATGCACAGACGAAGGAAGTTTTATTTGAGTCAGAGAAAGATATTTCAAAGGAACGCTGCTTTTCAGAAGACGGCAAGGGGATCTATTGCTTCTTGTGGGAGGAAGATGCGTCCGGTGCAGAGACCACAGGAAACGATACAGGGATCTACTATTTCGACTTTGAAACACAGGCGTATACACCCGTGTTTACAAAAGAAGGTGTGGACTGGCCCTTGCAACCAAACTTCCAGCTGATTCCAGCTGGTGTGAAATCATAATTCAAAAAATGCAAAGGGGAGAGAGAGATGTTGAAAAAAATCTCATTGGCTTTCTTGGCTATGGTCGTGATGCTTGCATCGGGAAGCTCTGTGCTTGCAGTTTCCCATGAAGATACGTTAAATGAGGAGACCAAACAGGCATACTACACACAATATGTGCAGATTGCGAAGGAAATCTCAAAACAAAGCGGTATCGATATTGTTGTAAATCCGATGGAAGAATTTGCAGAAGAAGACTGGAAGACACCGGAAGATTTTCGTGAACGGATCGAAAAAATCGCGAACTGGGATATTAGATGTAACACTTCCAAGACACCAGAAGTGTATTCGTCTGCTTCCAAGACAAAAACAGCAAGCCTCGAAGTCGATGGTCAGACTTTTGAGATCGCGTTCACAGGGACATTCACGACACAGTATAATCCAAACACTGAGAGACAGCACTTTTGGCGTGTTGATTCGATCACGTCCGAAATATCAAGTGGTTCCGCTGTATGGACGCAAACGGGATATGACTACAAGTGGCTGGATGCCGTCAGAACAGCAGGCGTTTATGTGAGTGGTACGCTGAAGACAGCACAGGCTACTTTCAAGAACAAGCTGGCATATATCGAGTTTTATTGCAGCGATACGGGCAAAATCAGCTGAGAATAGAAAGTATAAAACATATATTCAGTAGGAGCTGGTATTTCTGGCTCTACGTTTTATTTTTGGTTGCAGCATACATAGGAATTGTGTATAATTGACTCACAAGGGATTTGTAAAGTGCTATTACTTCGCAGTTCGAAATGATTCAGCTACAACAGGTAACGCAAAGGGATATGTTTATTACTAGGGGCTATCTGAAAAGTGGAAATTTTAGTCTTTTTCTACAGTGTCTGGCATCTGTATAAAATGCAGTCAAATTAAAACAAGAAGGAGGGTATTAAGAGTTTGCAATGATTATGACTGTTTCACAAGATGAAATATTGAGGGAGTGGGTTATAAAGCGAATGAAGCGATTTATAAGCGTAGTATTATATAGAAAGGTGAGGTCATTATGATGAGAAAAATTCATTGGAAAACAGCTATAAATGCAGTTTTTTGGAATTTTATGATAGCTGTAATCACTTTTATCGTATTGACGAAACCATTTCTTGCAGAAGGAAAAAGTCAGTATGTAATGATTGAAGTGTATTTGAATGCATTCATCTTAGCGGCATTTGGTATCGGAATCGGCAAGAGGCTGGCAATGAATTATCTGCATACGGCTCCATCTGCAACTTATAAAGAGGGCATGACACTGAAGAATTTTATTTGGACACGACATGGTTTGCAATTGGTGATCCTTCTGTCTCTATGGCTCATTTGCCTGTTCAATCCGGAGATCTTGCATCGTCCATCTGAATTGCTTTCCTTAGGTGCCCAATATGATGTATCATTCGGTGACCCATATACGGTATCCGTTTGGAAACAGTTTATCATTTATCGTGTTTTTTCTATCTCATCAATCACTGCATGGGTCATGTGCTATATCACTTTTGTTTTCTGGAAGGACAAGCTTCAATTTGAAGATGCTAAGAAAACCTTAGCAGGTTTATAAGCATAAAAATAGTATACTATTTTTAACACAATAGACTTTTAGGATAAACACTGACGAAAGAACAGGGGCTGTTGCGGAATAAGAAATTCTGTGACAGCCCCTGTTCAAATACTTTTTTGTATGATACACTTAGTAAACAGGAATGATGATATGAAACACGCATGTCAGATAGAATAGCATGCAACAGAACAATATCAACATTTTTGAATGGTTGATGAGCATCTTTGTATTTGTGAAGTGCAGCATTCTGAATCCGAATGAAGATCGGAAAGTATGGACGAAAAAGGAGCATCAGGCAATGGAAACCAACCCCATTCGCGCATTTGCGGAAATGTGGACACATATTTTTGATTTTTCCGGACGTACCAGACGCGCCTCCTTTTGGGGTGCTGTGGTCATAAACTTTTTGGTTTCTGTGGCTCTGGGATTTTTTCCCTATGCAAGTGCGGTCTATACCGTGGTCAGTGTACTTCCGGGGATCGCGATGTCTGCGCGCCGTCTGCATGATATCAACTGGTCGGGCTGGTGGCTGCTCGTCGCCCTCATTCCGTTCGGCGGTATTTTTGTGTTTATCCTGTTCCTGATGGACAGCACGGGTGCCAATCGCTTCGGAGACAGTCCAAAATATGGCAAGGTTCCATTTTAAGATGCATTTTTTTCGTGATATCCGGTAGAATGGTTTGAAAATTACGGAAAGTGTATAAAAAATTTTGCAGATGGCTTGCATCAGGGCATAAAAGATGGTATACTAGGAACAGTAAAGTATGATGTGATTTTGGAGAGTGGGGCGACCCACTCTTTCTTATTGCTTGCTGGAAATAAGGAGGTAAGGATGCAGACGAAGGAACTGATCCGCAGAGTCGAGGAGATGGCACTGCCCCTGTGTGAGCAGGTCGGTGTCAGCCTTTGGGATGTGGAGTTTGAGAAGGAAGGCGGTCAGTATATGCTGACCATCACCATTGACCGTGAGGGCGGTGTGGATATCGACCACTGCGAGAAGATCTCGCGTGCGATCGACCCCATGCTGGACGCAAAGGAGTTCGACGCACTGCCGCCGTACACACTGTGCGTGTCCTCCGCTGGGCTGGAACGCCGTCTGAAAAAGCCGGAGCACTTTGAAAAGTATCTGGGCGAGACGGTGGAAGTCAAATTTTATAAGGCAATTGACGGTGCAAAAATCGTTGAGGGTACGCTCAAGGGCTATGACAATGGCGATGTGACCATTGAAGCCGCTGGGCAGACTGTTGTATATGAGGCAAAGGATGTGGCTGCTGTCCGCCTGACCATTACGGTATAAGGCAGCGGCTGGGGAATCGTGCCCCTTGGGCACACAGGATCGTAAGGAGTGAATCACAACCACAATGATAAACAAAGAGTTTTTCGCCGCTGTGGAACAGCTGGAGAAGGAAAAGGGTATTCCGGTAGATTACATGCTTGACCGTGTGGGTCAGGCCCTCATCACCGCGTATAAGCGCGAGAACGACGGCATGACAGACAATGTATATGTCGTTCCTGACCGTGAGAATCAGGAGATCCGCATGTTTGTACGCAAGACCGTTGTTGACGATGTGTATGAGCCATACGAGGAGCTGAGTGTAGAAGAAGCACGCGAGTACAAGGCAAACGCTGTGCTGGGCGATGTCATCGATATCGATATCCCGACCCGTTCCTTCGGCCGTATTGCGGCACAGACGGCAAAGCAGGTCATCATTCAGGGTATCCGTGAAGCCGAGCGCGGCATGGTGCTGTCCGAGTTCGAGTCCAAGGAGCATGAGATCCTGACCGCAACCGTTTCCCGTATCGATCCACGCGGCGGCTACATTCTGGAAATGATCTCTCAGGGCGAAAAGACCGAGGCGATCCTGCCTGTATCCGAGCAGGTACGCACCGAGCAGTTCAAGGAGGGCGACCGCATCAAGGTCTATGTGATCGAGGTGCGCAAGGGTACCCGCGGCCCGCAGATCCTGATCTCCCGTACCCATCCGGGTCTTGTCAAGCGTCTGTTTGAGTTGGAAGTACCGGAGATCCATGACGGCATCGTGGAAGTCAAGTCCATTGCGCGTGAGGCAGGCAGCCGCACCAAGATCGCAGTCACTTCCAACGACCCGAACGTCGATCCGATCGGTGCCTGTGTCGGTACACGCGGTGCGCGTGTCGGCAATATCGTCGATGAGCTGGGCGGAGAGAAGATCGATATCATCAAGTGGAGCGAGGATACCGGCGTGTTTGTTTCCGCAGCCCTTGCACCCGCAGATGTTGTTTCCGCAACCATGCAGCCCGAAGCCAAGGCGTGCCGTGTCATCGTTCCGGATGACCAGCTCTCTCTTGCTATCGGCAAGGAAGGTCAGAACGCGCGTCTGGCTGCCAAGCTGACCAGCTGCAAGATCGACATTGCGCCTGCTTCTCAGGCAGAGGAAGAATAAGAAAAAGCAAGGGGGACAACACCATGCAGCAAAAAAAGATCCCCATGCGGCAATGTTTGGGCTGCCGCACGATGTATCCCAAGCGTGAGCTGATCCGTGCAGTGCGCTCGCCCGAGGGCGAGATCACCCTCGATTTCAAGGGACGTGCACCCGGACGCGGTGCCTATCTGTGCCCAAACCCAGAGTGCCTGAAAAAAGCGCGCAAGTCCCGTGCACTTGAGCGTGCCTTCTCGTGTCAGGTACCGGAAGCAGTTTATGATGCGCTGCAAACGCGCATGGAGGAAGAAACGAATGCAGATTGAATCCCTGTTGGGTCTGATCGGTCTGGCACGCCGCGCAGGCAAGCTGGCGGTCGGTGAGGCCCTGACGGCTGAACTGGTCGAGGCAGGCCGCGCCCGCGCGATCTTCCTTGCACAGGATGCCGGAGAGGCAACCAAACGAAAGGTCATGCGCCATGATGCGCGTGTGCCCGTATTCCGTGTTCCCTGCTCCAAGGAAGCACTGGGCAAGGCGGTTGGCTTTGCCGGCTGTGCCGTCTGTGCGATGCAGGATGTGGGAATGGCAGCAGCGGCTGCCAAAAAGCTGGCTGAGACTTCTCCCGAGAATGCACAGGCAGCACAGCGTGTGACCGAAAAGAAGTCACACATCGACAGCCGGAAAGGGCTGAAAAAGGACAAAAAGTCCCGCGGTTGATTCCGCGATCTCATAGATTCCGCCGCGTGAGAGCATGCGGCGGCCTTCCAAACCGCTTGCGGTGCAAGCGGAAATTCTTATGGAGGTGAAGGCTAATGGCATTAGAGAACAAATATCGTGTGCACGAAGTCGCAAAGGATTTCGGCGTTGGCAATAAGGAAGTTACAGATATTCTGACGAAGTATGCAAAGGCACCGAAGAATCACATGCAGGTGCTTGACGAGCATGAACTGAGTCTCATTTTTGAGGTCATGACGCAGGACAATCAGGTGGCTGGACTGGAGGAGACCCTGCAGGAGCAGCAGCAGGTGCGCAGCAAGAAGCTGGCAGAATCCCGCCAGCAGGCAGCTGCACAGCGTCAGGAGGCGCAGAAGCAGGCAGAACAGAGCAAGCCGGCAGCAAAGCAGCAACATAACGCACCGGCAGAGCACAAGCAGGCTGAGTCCAAACAGTCCGAGCAGAAGTCCGAGAAGCAGCAGCACAGCCGTGTCAAGCAGGTACACCGCATCGATACCCGTACCGGCGGTGACGTCAATCTGGATAAGTATGATGAGCGCATCGATTCTCTGGTATCCGAGAAGGCAGAGCGTATGTCTTCCTCCAGCCAGAAGAAGCAGAAGCTCACCAAGAAGTCTGACCAGCGCGCAAAGCAGCAGGCTTCCGGCAAACGCCGTCAGGAGGAGCAGGAGAAGATGCGCCGCTTGCAGCGTCAGCAGCAGCAGGCCGCAGCCAAGAAGGTACAGCTCAAGGTCTCCATTCCGGACGAGATCAATGTGGGCGAGTTCGCACAGCGCATGAAGCGCACAGCAGCCGACGTCATCAAGGAGCTCATGAAGCTGGGCGTCATGGCGTCTGTGTCTGAGACCATCGATTTCGATACCGCTGCACTCGTTGCAGAGGAGATGGGCGCGAAGGTCGAGAAGGAAGTCCATGTCACCATCGAGGAGCGTCTGTTTGACGAGCATGAGGACAAGGAAGAGGATCTCGTACCGCGCGATCCGGTCGTTGTCGTCATGGGTCACGTTGACCATGGTAAGACCTCTCTGCTCGACGCGATCCGTAAGACCAAGGTGACAGCTGGCGAGGCCGGCGGCATCACCCAGCACATCGGTGCATATCGTGTCGAGATCGACGGCAAGCCGATCACCTTCCTTGACACACCGGGTCATGCGGCGTTTACTTCCATGCGTGCCCGCGGCGCACAGGTCACGGATATCGCGATCCTTGTCGTGGCAGCAGATGATGGCATCATGCCGCAGACCATCGAGGCGATCAACCACGCGAAGGCTGCAAATGTGCCGATCATCGTGGCTGTGAATAAGATGGATAAGGAAAGTGCAAACCCTGATCGCGTGCTCCAGCAGCTGACTGAGTATGAGCTCGTTCCGGAGGAATGGGGCGGCGAGACCATCGTGTGCAATATCTCGGCGAAGTTCGGTCAGGGCATCGAAAACCTGCTCGAAATGGTACTTTTGACCGCTGAAGTTGCTGACCTCAAGGCAAACCCGAACCGTCAGGCAAAGGGTACCGTTATCGAGGCAAAGCTGGATAAGGGCCGCGGTCCGGTCGCAACCATTCTGGTACAGAATGGTACCCTGCGTACCGGTGATGTCGTGGTTGCAGGCACAGCCGTTGGCCGTGTGCGTGCAATGACAGACGACGACGGCAAGAAGATCCAGACAGCTGGCCCTTCCGTTCCGGTCGAGATCATCGGCTTGGGCGAGGTTCCGGGCGCAGGCGATATCTTCTATGCAGTCGATGACGAGCGCATGGCGCGTGAGCTGGTCGAACAGCGTAAGCAGAAGGAGAAGGACGAGCGCAACAAGAACTTCCACAAGGTAACACTGGATAACCTGTTCGCTTCCATTCAGGAAGGCGAGATGAAGGAACTTGGCATCATCGTCAAGGCAGATGTACAGGGTTCTGCGGAAGCACTGCGTGCGTCTCTGGAAAAGCTGTCCAATGAGGAAGTACGCGTGCGCGTCATCCACAGCGCAGTTGGCGCGATCAACGAATCCGACGTGATGCTGGCAGCGGCTTCCGGTGCGATCATCGTAGGCTTCAATGTGCGTCCGGATCGTGCAGCAGCGGATTCTGCGGCAGCACAGGGCGTTGATATGCGCATGTACCGCATCATCTATGACTGCATCGAGGAGATGGAGCAGGCGATGAAGGGCATGCTGGCACCGAAGTTCCGCGAGGCGATCTTGGGCCATGCAGAAGTCCGTACCACCTTCCGCGTTTCCGGCGTGGGTACGATCGCAGGCTGCTATGTACAGGATGGCAAGATCCAGCGTGCGGCACAGGTTCGTATCGTGCGTGACGGCATCGTGATCCATGAGGGCGTGCTGTCCTCGCTCAAGCGCTTCAAGGATGATGTCAAGGAAGTGGCTTCCGGCTATGAATGTGGCTGCGGCTTCGAGAACTTCAATGATATCAAGGAAGGCGACGTATTCGAAGCCTTCGTGATGGAAGAAATCAAGCAGTAACAATATAAAAAGCGGTTTTGATACCGCTCAAACCCCATAACAAATAGCATGAGATACAGGGGCGGGCATAACGCCCGCCCCTGTATGCGTTTTCGGCTCCCAAAGGAGGGAATTTCGTATTATGGCAAATAATCGCATTGACCGAATCTCTGAGATGGTAGGACGCGCTCTGGCTGAGGCGATCCGTTCGGTAAAGGATCCGCGCGTTTCGGATGCATTCGTTTCCGTAACGCATTGTGAGGTCACAAATGATCTGCGCTATGCAAAGGTCTATATTTCCGTCATGGGTCCGGATGCACAGGCATCTGAGGTCATGAAGGGGCTCAAGTCCGCGGCTGGCTGGCTGCGCCGTGAGGTGGGACACGCTGTCCAGCTGCGCTATGCACCGGAATTGGTGTTTACCCTCGATCACTCGATCGAAAGCGGCGCACACATCAATGATGTCATCAACCAGCTCGAGCGCGATGGCAAAATGGGCACAGGGGAGAACGACACATGATGGGAAGCATTGAACAGGCTGCCAAGGCACTCTTGGGGGCAGAGGATATCCTGATCCTGACGCATCGCCGTCCGGACGGGGATACGACAGGCTGTGCAGGTGCGCTTTGCCGCGGGCTGCGACAGCTGGGCAAAACGGCGTATATCCTGCCCAATCCGGATATCACGGCGCGGTATGCCGATCTGATCGTGCCCTGCTATGCACCGGAGGATTTTACACCGGCATTTGTCGTCACAACCGATATCGCGGATTTTGGCTTGCTGACAGAAAATGCAAAGCCCTATCAGGATCGTCTGGATCTGGTGCTCGATCATCACCGTTCCAATGGCATGACTGCGGGTGTGCGTGTGGTGCGCGAATCCGCAGGTGCAAATGCAGAAGTCGTGCTGGATGTGCTCGACGCGATGGGCGTCACGCTGGATACGGAGATCGCGACCTGTCTGTATGTTGCGCTTTCGACCGATACCGGCTGTTTCCGCTATTCCAATACAACTGCGGATACCCTGCGCGCGGCGGCTCGCTGTCTGGAAGCAGGTGTGGACGGCGGAGAACTCAACCGCAAGCTGTTTGAGGTCAAAAGCTGGGCGCGCTTCCAAATGGAACGCATCGTCTTTGATACCGTGGAATTCCTGCGGGACGGAAAGATCGCACTTGCTCTCATCCGCCGTGCAGATATCGAAAAGACTGGGGCGGATCTGGACGATCTGGATTCCATTGCATCGCTGACCCGTCAGATCGAGGGCGTACAGGTCGGGATCACGGTCACGGAAAATAAGGACGGTACCTGTAAGATCTCAGTGCGCACCACAAAGGAAGTGGACGCGTCCGCGATCTGTGCAAGATGCGGCGGCGGTGGACATCTGCGTGCCGCAGGTGCAACGCTCACCTGTGCGCCTGATGAAGCACGCGATCGGATCCTGGAAGCGGCAGAGCAGGTATATGCGGAAAGCGAGCTGGCATAAATGGAGACAAGCGGGATCCTGATTTTCAATAAACCGCAGGACTTCACCTCTCATGATGTGGTGGCAAAGCTGCGCGGTATCCTGCACACGCGCAAGATCGGACATGGCGGCACCCTCGACCCAATGGCGACGGGGGTGCTCCCGATCTTTGTCGGGGGTGCGACCAAGGCAGCAGATTATGCGGCGGCACAGGATAAGGAATATATGGCAGGCTTTACGCTGGGACAGGCGACCGATACACAGGATATGACCGGAACGGTCGTGGCGCGGTCGGAAAAACGGGTCACGACGGCGCAGGTGCAGCAGACGCTGGCTGGTTTTCTGGGTGCGCAGAAGCAGATCCCACCCATGTACTCTGCGGTCAAGATCGGTGGACAGAAGCTCTATGATCTTGCGCGTAAGGGCAAGGAGGTCGAGCGTCCGGCGCGTGATATCACTGTGCTTGATATCGCCCTCTGTGACTTTGACGAGGACACGCAGAAAGGGACGTTTCGTGTGGTATGCTCCAAGGGGACGTATGTACGCACGATCGTACATGACCTCGGTGAGCGGCTGGGGACTTATGCCGCGATGCACGCATTGACGCGCATCCGCTCCGGTGTATATGCGCTGGAGGGAGCACTCTCCTTCGATGAGATCGAGCGGGCGCGGGATGCTGGGACGCTGGATACCCTGTTCCGCCCGACCGATACCCTGTTTGCGGCGTATCCGGCGGTCACGATGAATGACGAGGGCAATGAACGTGCTTTGCGTGGCGCGACGGTATTTGAACGCCAGACAAGCGGACTTTCTGCGTTTTCCGCAGGGACGATCTGCCGCGTATACCATAACGATGTATTTTGTATGCTGGGACGCATCGACCAGCTGGACAAGGGCGGTTACGGTCTGTTTGTCCATAAAAATTTTCGATAAAGAAAAAAGGAAGCAGTTTGCTTCCTCTGGAGGTTCCAGATGATAACACAGCATCAAAAACCGCGTGCCATCGCGCTGGGGTATTTTGACGGTGTACACATGGGACACCGCGCCCTGATGCAGAGAGCGGTACAGCGTGCACAGGAGATCGACGGCACGTCGGCGGTGTTTACATTCGATCAGCACCCGTCCTCGGTCGTTTCCGGTCGGCCCGTTCCGCTGCTCACGGCGGATGCCTATCGACAGGATGAGATCAAACAGCGTGGCGGTGTGGATGAGGTCATCTTCGGTCATTTTGAGGAGCTGCGCACGATGGATTGGCGCGACTTTATCCATGAACTGCTCATTGGCAGGTTCCATGCAAAGTATATTATTTCCGGACACAATAACCGCTTCGGCTATATGGGGCGCGGCACACCGGAGGGCATGGCGGAAGAATGTGCCAAGGCCGGTGTGGGATATGACTGTATCGATGATGTGAAGATCGGCGGGATCGTGGTATCCTCGACTTATATCAGACAGCTCATCTCACTCGGCGATATGGAACGTGTCTCGGAATTTTTGGGGCATCCCTATACCATTACAGGCGTCGTGGAGCATGGGCGCAAGGTGGGACGCACCTACGGTGTGCCGACAGTCAATCTGCCGCTGCCGCCGGAAATGGCACTGCCGCCGTTTGGGGTGTATGCATCGCGCGTTTGTGTCGGGGACGAGACTTATCTCGCAGCGACCAATATCGGGGTCAAGCCGACCTTTGTAGATGCAGGTGCGCCCACGATCGAACCACATTTGCTGGATTTTTCGGGTGACCTGTATGGAAAGCTCATTCATGTAGAGCTGTACCGCTTCCTGCGACCGGAAAAAACCTTTGATTCGGTGGAAGCACTCCATGCCGCCATTCGGGAAAATGTGCAGCAGACCCGTGACTTTTTTGCGGA
>JARIAV010000008.1 GCA_029257685.1 Butyricicoccus sp. | reverse complement strand
GCCGCAAACAGGACTGGCAAGTCTCTTTGCGTTTCAGCTGAAAGGTTTCGGTGGGTTATGGGATTTGCCGCGTTGCCGCATCTGGAACGAGCCGACCAGTGTGCGCACTGGTCGGACTGTTCCAATGCTGCGGATTCTTTCGGCTGGCGGTCTGTGCTCGAACGTCCATTGCTGTTTCTTTAGGAAGTGGGAGGCGTTCACGCGAGCGTTCATGGAGGGGCAAATGGGGGAAGTACCACGCTTGCTTTGCCCATTGCCTGCAAAACTCTACGCACATTTTTCTTTCTGCTTACCTGAAAGAACCTGCACCGCACCAATTTGTAAAAAGGCTGAAGAAGACCCGCCTTGTGGCGGAGTTCATACATTTACACCCTTGGGGCAAGACGCAGAAAGAATCCGATCTGCGAAAACCCCGCCTGTGGCGGAGGTCATACTTTCACACCCTTTCGGCGGCACCTAGGTGAATCTGATGGAGGGGAAGTGTTGGATTCATAAGGACAAGAACCGCAAGGTTATAGTCCTTATGCCGCCGTCGCGCGGCCGCGACACGTTGCTCTTTGCTTTGAAGCAAATCTTTTTTAGCAGAAAGGAAAATCCTACGGACGTTCTAAAAAACATTTTCACTTGTTTCCAAGCAAATCCTTTAGCAGAAAGGAAAACCGAACGGATTTCCAAACACTCCTTTTTGCTTTGAAGCAAGCCTATTCATCAGGAATGAAAACCCAACGGATTTCTAAACACTCCGCAGTATGTGTCAGCAGAAACTTCACTCCCTCTGTTTGTGCGAGCACAAACGTCATCATCTCTCCTCTCGGAAGTAGTTCACCCCAAGAGACCCCGGAAGATTCAGATCCCGCTTCTTGCTGATCGAACTCAGCACCAAAATGATCGCCGTGATCAAAAACGGCAGCATATCATAAAACGCCGTCGGCAGCTGGATCACAGAAGGCGGCATATAATACTTCAGCACGCGCAGCGCACCAAAAACAAACGATCCGCCAATCGCAACCCACGGATTCCACTTGGCAAAAATAACCAGCGCAACCGCGATCCATCCCAGACCGCCAACATTGTTGGAGATCCATACACCACTGTTGATGATCATGGCACAGTATGCACCACCAATACCGCAGATGCCGCCGCCAATCAAAATCATCACATACTTCCAGCGCGTCACATTGATGCCTGCTGCATCTGCCGCCGCCGGATTGTGCCCGATCGCCTGCACATTCAGCCCCAGCTTGGTCTTTTTGAAGAACAAACCGGCACAGATCGCCAGCACGATGCCCAGATAAACAAACGGACTGTAGGAAAACAGCAGATCCCCCACTACAGGGATGTCACTGAGCCCTGCAATATAGATCTCTCGCATCTGCGCCGTGATCCCCTCAGGCAGCTTGAGCGTGCCGTTCTCCGTATGCCCCAGCATATAGATCCCCACAAAGTTCGCAAGTCCAATGCCAAAGATGGTCAGCGTCAGACCGGATACGTTCTGATCCGCCAGAAAGGTGACGGTCAGCACCGCATAGATGAGCGCGGCAAACACGCCAGCCGCAAACGCCGCCAGCAGCGCCAGCACAAAAGAATCCGTCTGCATGCCCACCATGAATCCGGCACACGCACCAATGGACATCATGCCCTCAACACCCAAGTTGAGGTGTCCCACCTTCTCACTCAGGATCTCGCCCACCGTGCCGAACAGCAGCGGGATACTTGCCGCAACCGCCGCAACCAGAAATTTAATAAACAGATCCATTTACTTCGCGCCTCCTTCTGCTGCCTGCTTGTGATCGCGCACGAACTTATACCGCACGAAAAATTCACAGCCCAATACGAAAAACAGGATGATGCCCTGCAAAACGTCCGCACAGTCGGTGGACAGCCCAAACTCGGACTGAATGACCGACGAACCCTTTTCCAGCACCGCAAACAGGAACGCGATCACCAGACTGCTCATCGGGTTGAGCCGCGCAAGCCATGCAACGATGATCGCCGTGAAGCCCACGCCGCCTGCAATGCCCACGGTCAGGGTACGGTCAGAGCCGGTCGCCTGCACCATGCCCGCAATGCCTGCGATCGCACCGGAGAGGAACATGGTACGCAAGATGATGCGCTGTACGTTCATGCCTGCATAGGTCGCGGTCGGGCGGCTCTCACCGACGACCGAGATCTCATAGCCCTGCTTGGTATAGCGCAGATACACGAACACCAGCACCACCAGCACCAGCGCGATGATCCAGCCCACCTGCACGCCGAATACCTTGGGCAGTACCGCGCTTTTCTCAAAGCTCGCGATCTTCGGAAAGCCGTTCGCCGCCGGATCGCGCCACGGGCCTTCTTGCAGCCATGCCACGATATAAAGCGCGATATAGTTGAGCATCAGGGTGAACAGCGTCTCATTCGTGCCGAAACGCACCTTGAAAAATGCCGGAATGAGTGCCCAGATGCCGCCGCCCAGAAGTCCGGCAAGGAACATCAGGGGAAACAGCAGGAACGCAGGCAGGTCAGAATGGAACAGCGCAAAGTACGAGGCGAACACACCGCCCATGATGAGCTGTCCCTCGCCGCCGATGTTCCAGAACTTCATCTTAAAGGACAGGGTGACGCCCAACGCCGCAATGAGCAGCGGGATCATGATCTTTATGGTCGCCTGCACCGCCATCTTGGAGCGGAACGCACCCGAAAGAATGGTGGCATACACCGCGAACGGGTTATTGCCCAGCAGCAGCAGGAACAGACCGCCTGCACACAATGCCAGCACGAACGCACCCAGACGCAGCAAAAACTGCTCCTTCGCGCTCTTTTCCTTGGTTTTTACAATGCGCATCACGCCTCTGTCTCCTCTCCTGCGCCGACCATCAGCCGCGCGATATCGTCCTTGGTTGCCGTTCTGCCGTCCACGATGCCGGTCACCTGTCCGTGACACATGACCAGAATACGGTCGGAAAGTGCCATCAGCACATCGAGATCTTCTCCGATGAAGACCACGGCAACACCCTTCTTCTTCTGTTCGTTCAGCAGGTCATAGACCGTGTACGAGGAATTGATATCCAAGCCGCGCACGGGATACGCCGTAATGAGCACCTGTGGGTCGGACTCGATCTCGCGTCCCAAAAGCACCTTCTGCACATTGCCGCCCGACATCAGGCGAACCGGTGTATCCACGGATGGGGTCACGATGCCCAGCCGCTCGACCAGCTCCTCCGCGTGCTGGCGCGCCGGTACCGGATCGATGAACGGCCCCTTGGGGGTATCGTAGGTCTTGAGCATCAGGTTGCCCACCATCCCCATGGATGCCACAAGTCCCATGCCCAGACGATCCTCCGGCACAAAGCCCAGCTGCACGCCCAGACGGATGATCTCACGCGGCGACTTGCCGATCAGGTTTTCCTTATGGTACAGCACCGCGCCCTTTTCTGCCGGACACAGACCGGCGATGCACTCGCACAGCTCCTTCTGTCCGGAGCCTGCAATGCCTGCAACGCCCAGGATCTCGCCCGTGCGCACCTCGAAGCTCGCGTCATCAATGGCGATTGTGCCGTCCGGCTTGCGCACGGTCAGGTCAACGATCTTCAAGATGCTCTTGGGATCGACCACCTCGGGACGTGCGATCTCCAGCGAGACCGGTCTGCCCACCATGAGCTCGGTCAGCTTCTGTTCGTCGGTCTCCGCTGTGTTCACCGTCTCGATGTACTTGCCCTTGCGCAGAATGGTCACGCGGTCGGAGATGGCCAGCACCTCGTTGAGCTTATGGGTGATGATGATGATGGCGCAGCCCTGCGCACGCATGGAGCGCAGGATATCGAATAAACGCTCGGTCTCCTGTGGGGTCAGTACGGCGGTCGGCTCGTCCAGGATCAGGATCTTCTGTCCGCGGTAGAGTACCTTCAGGATCTCCACGTTCTGCTTTTCCGAGACGGACATCTCAAAGGCACGGCGGTCGGGGTCGATCTCCAGCCCGATGGACTGGCTGATCTCCTGCACCTTTTTGCGCATGACTGCCGCCGAAAGCCGCTTGCCTGCCGTGCCCACCGCGATATTCTCGGACGCGGTGAAGACATCGACCAGCTTGAAATGCTGGTGGATCATGCCGATGCCCAGTGCCATGGAATCCTCCGGCGAGTGGATGCGCACTTCCTCGCCTGCGATCTTGATGGTTCCGGCATCCGGATGATAGATGCCGGACAGCATATTCATAAGGGTGGTTTTGCCTGAGCCGTTCTCTCCGAGCAGGGCAAGCACCTCGCCATAGCGCACGGTCAGATCGACTGCATCGTTTGCGACGACCGTACCAAAGGTCTTGGTAATGCCGCGGCACTCGATCGCATATTCGGTATTTGCCATAAATTCTCCTTCTTTCTGATGGGATACGTTGGAAAAGGGCGGTCAAAATTGTTTTGACCGCCCTTCAAAGTACGATTTGGGTTGCGTTATGCCAGTTTTACGTTCTTGTAGTACCAGTTGCAGGTGCCGTACTCCTCCGCCTTGAGGGTGTGCTTCTGTCCTTCGTTGTCCTCGTACTCGGTCACGCCGTCAAAGATATCCCATTCGCCGCTCATGATCTTGTCCTGTACTTCCTTGATCTTGTCCGCAGTTCCGTCTGCTGCCAGATCGGAAAGCGGTGCGAGATTGACAAGACCGTCCTGCATGGAGCCGAAATAGTTCTTGCCTGTCCATGTGCCGTTGATGACGTCCTCAACAGCCTTGGTGTAGAATACCGACCAGTCCCACATAACAGAGGTCAGGGTCGAGCCCGGTGCCTTCTCTGCCATATCGGAGTTGTAGCCAACTGCATAAACGCCAGCCTTCTCGGCTTCGATCGCCGGATTTGCGGTGTCACAGTGCTGTGTGATGACATCACAGCCGAGGTCGATCAGAGACTTTGCTGCCTGACCCTCACCCTCCGGTGCGAACCATGAGCCGGTGACCTTGACATAGACCTCAGCGTCCGGATTGACGGACTCCACGCCCATTGCGAATGCATCGATACCGGAAGTGACCTCGCCGTTCTCGTTATTCTGCGCTGCCACATAGCCGATCTTGTTGCTCTCGGTCTTCATACCAGCCGCGATACCGGACAGGTAGCGTGCCTGATTGATCTTGCCAAAGTAGTTGATGAAGTTCTTGCCGTTGGACTTATAGCCGGTGCCATGTGCAAACAGCACCTCCGGATATTCCTCCGCCAATTCTTCTACATAGTCCATGTATCCCCAAGAGGTTGCAAAGATGATCTGACAGCCTTCCTCGACACATTCCTCCAGTGCAGTGCGGATCTCCGTTGCCTTGGAGTCGTCTACATTGTTCTTGCGGATGATCTGGCTGTCATCCAGACCGAGATTCTTCTGCATCCCCTGAATACCAAGGTCATGGGTGTAGGTGTAACCTGCGCCCTCTGCCGGATCGGTGATATGCACAACGCCGACCTTGAGGTCTTCCTTTGCGACCGCAGGGAACAGTCCCTCTACCGCTGCATTGTCTTCCTTGTTGGTTTCTTCCGGCTTCTGCTCTCCACCGGCTCCGCAGCCTGCCATCAGGGTCAGGCTCATCGCGCCAGCCAGTACTGCACTCAGAAATCTCTTCATGCCTTTGTGATCCTCCTAAAAACTCAGCTTGGCGGCAGGGGGCACACTCGCAAAAATAGAGCAAAACATATCGTTTGCTCTATCGGGATCCCTTGCCATCCGTGTTTTCCTTACGAGAGTAAGTATAAACAAAACCGCGATTTTTGTCAAGGTTTTTTATGATTTCTTTAATTTTACCATTTGACCAAATCAAAAAAGTTGCAAATTTTCGATTTTTCAAATACAAAAGAACCAAGTCGCCCTGGTTCTTTTGGAAGGAAATTTTACATTTTATACAAAGAGCGTGCGCCTGATTTTTACAGCTCCGGCGCGTCCTCCGCCTGCGCCGCACACGCGGCAACGTGTGCCTCGATGAGCGCGAGCACCTCGTCGCGCCCCGTCCCCTTCTCCGCCGAGAACGGGATCACCGGCACATCCTCCGGCAGCAGCAGGGTCTCGCGGATGCAGGCGATATTGCCTGCGAGCTGGCTTTTCTTGATCTTGTCCAGCTTGTTTGCGATGATCGCGAACGGCTGTCCCGTGGACAGGAAGCAGTCCGCCATGACCTTATCGTCCGCCGTGGGCTTATGGCGGATATCCACGATCTGAAGCCCCAGCGTGATGAGGCCCGTGCCGAAATAGGTCTCGAGCAGTGCGCCCCAGCGATCCCGCTCGGACTTGGACACCTTCGCATAGCCATACCCCGGCAGATCCACGAAATAGGTCTGCTTGTCGATCTCAAAAAAGTTGATATGGATGGTCTTGCCCGGCTGTCCGCCCACACGCGCAAAGTTGCGGCGGTTCAGGATCTTATTGATCGTCGAGGACTTACCCACATTGGACTTTCCCGCAAACACGATCTGCGGCAAGCCGTCGGACGGGAAATCCGCGGTCTTGACCGCCGAGCGGATGAACTCCGCCTTATGCAGATTGAGCATCGTATGTCCTCCTTTACTGGCAAAGCGTCGCGCCTGCTGCTTCGGTCTGCGTCAGCGGCAGGGGGTCTCTCTGTTTCTTGGGTGCCGGACGGCGGCTGAAATCCAGTGCGGTCTGCATGACCGTATCCATGTGATCGGCAATGACGAACTTCACATGCTCCTTCACCACCTGCTCGACCTCCTCCAGATCGGATTCGTTCTCCTTGGGTACGATGATGGTCTCGATACCGGCACGGTATGCCGCCATCGTCTTTTCCCGCAGTCCGCCGATGGGCATGACGCGGCCGCGCAGGGTCACTTCGCCGGTCATCGCCACATTGTGATAGACCGGAACGACAGTCAGCGCGGAGATGATCGCGGTCGCCATCGTGATGCCTGCCGACGGGCCGTCCTTGGGGATCGCCGCCTCAGGGAAGTGGATGTGCAGATCGGTATTCTTATAGAAATCCGGCTCGAGCTGCAATTCCTCCGTGCGCGAGCGCACAAACGTCACGGCTGCCTTGGCACTCTCGGACATGACCTTACCCAGATTGCCTGTGACCTCGATCTTGCCCGTTCCGGGTACGGCTGCGACCTCGACCTGAAGCATCTCACCGCCTACGCTCGTCCATGCCAGACCGTTGACGATGCCCACCTCGTCCTGATGGGATACATGATCCTTCTTGAACTTGACCGCACCCAGATAGCTTTCCAGCGCCTCCGGCTCGATCGTGACGCGCTTGGTCTCACCGTCTACGATCTTCTTTGCCGCCTTGCGGCACAGCTTGGCGAGCTGCTGCTCCAGACGGCGCACGCCCGCCTCTCTCGTGTAGCCTGCGATGACCTGCCGCAGCGTCTCCTCCGGCACCTGCATGGTGTTTTTGCTCAGTCCGTGCTTTTTGATCTGCTTGGGCAGCAGATGATCCGCGGCAATGTGCAGCTTTTCCTCGGCGGTATAGCTGGACAACTCGATGACCTCCATACGGTCGAGCAGCGGACGCGGCACGGTCGAGAGATCGTTTGCCGTGGTCACGAACAGCACGTCGGACAGATCGACGGGCAGTTCGATATAGTGGTCACGGAAGGCATTGTTCTGCTCGATATCCAGTACCTCCAGCATGGCAGATGCCGGATCGCCGCGGAAGTCGCTGCTCATCTTGTCGATCTCGTCGAGCAGGATCAGGGGATTGCTGCTGCCTGCCTGTCTGAGCGCGTTGATGATGCGCCCCGGCATCGCGCCGATGTACGTCTTGCGGTGGCCGCGGATATCCGCCTCGTCGCGCACGCCGCCCAGCGACATACGCACATATTTGCGGTTCATCGCCTCGGCGATGGAGCGCGCAATGGAGGTCTTGCCCACACCCGGAGGGCCGGCAAGACAGAGCACCTGTCCCTTGAGCTCGGGCGACAGCTTCTTGACTGCCACGAACTCCAAGATCCGCTCCTTGACCTTCTTGAGCCCATAATGGTCACGGTCGAGGATCTTTTCCGCGCGCGCCACATCATAGCGCAGGCGTGTGTGCTTGTTCCACGGCAGATCGAGCACGGTATCGAGATAGGTACGGATGACACCTGCCTCCGAAGAAGAACCGCTCATCTTGGACAGGCGATCGACCTCCTTCATCAGCTTTTCGGTATGTTCTTCCGCAAGCTCCAGCGCGGCGATGCGTTCCCGATAGGCTTCCGCTTCCGCGAACACGTCCTGCTCGCCCAGCTCGGACTGGATGACCTTGATCTGCTCACGCAGATAATAGTCCTTTTGGTTCTTGTCCAGTGCCGCCTTGAGCTGCTCCTGGATCTCGCCCTCGATGGAGAGCAGCTCGATCTCCTCATCGAGCTGTCGGATGATGCGCAGCAGACGGCGGTTGATATTACATTCTTCCAGAAGCTCCTGCTTGATGGTGAAATCCATCGAGATGTTCTGTGCGATATAATCGGCAAGATAGCTGCCATCGCCGCCCGATGCCACGGCATTCAGGATATCCGCGGACATCCGCGGCCCGATGCTGGCATATTCCTCAAAGCGATCCTGCAGGGTGCGCACCATGGCGCGCTCACGGCGGATGCCGCCATCCGGGCGCAGCTCCTCCAGCGGCTCAACGACTGCACGCAGTGCGCCCTTTTCGCCCTTTTCATAGCTGCATACGCGCGCGCGCTGCTCGCCCTCTACCAGC
>JARIAV010000353.1 GCA_029257685.1 Butyricicoccus sp. | reverse complement strand
ACCTTTTCGGGGTCCGCATGCTCATAAAGGAACCATCTTCCGTCGCGTGTAATGCCCACGGGGATCAACTCATATTTGCTCTGATCTGCATGTGTCAAAATCGAGGATGCCGAAATACAGGAGATCTGATGCTCATTCGACAAGCCACCGAATAAAACCGCAAGTTTTAACATGGTACTCCAAACCCTCTTTTACATATTTACTCAGTTTTCATTATACGATAATCGGGGCAGAAATACAAATACTTTGCACAAAAACTCTTCCGAAAAGTGTCCGCCCCAGCGGACGAACCTTGTGCATCCTGCGGGAAAGCATGAATCCGCGAAACCCCTCTTGACATATAATATTATATATCGTATAGTATTATACAACAAATAAGGAGGTGATCGGCATGGCTTTTCCGATCTCTGCCGCCCTGCTGGATGCCATCGTACTTGCCGTTGTTGCCCGTGAGGGGACATATGGATACAAGATCACGCAGGATATCCGCGCAGTTATGGAGATCTCGGAATCCACCCTCTACCCCGTCCTGCGCCGTCTGCTCAAAGCAGGGGCGCTCGAAACCTATGACAAAGCCGTTGACGGACGCATGCGGCGCTATTACAAGATCACGCCGCAGGGACGGATGCAGCTCATTCAATATCTCTCAGACTGGGCAGCATATCGGGACAACATTGAAACCATCTTTTTCGGGGGGCGATCCAAATGAACGCATACGAATATCTACAGGCATTGCGCGAAGCACTGGCTGTCCTGCCAGAGGAGGAGATCCAAAGCGCGATCCACTACTATGAAAATTATTTTCTGGATGCCGGTGATGAAAACGCAGAAAACGTGATCGAGGCACTGGGCACACCGGAGGACCTTGCGCACAGTATCCTGCAAGAGTATACTGGAGTGGCAAGAAGACGTCCGGAACGCTTCGACCAGCCCAACGAGCCGCTGGAGGGTATCCCGCTCGACAAGGAGGGTACACCGCTCCATCAGGTGCCCCAGCGAAAAAAGGGCATCAGCCCTTGGGCGCTGACAGGTCTTGTGATCTTCGGTGTCCTGCTCGGCATCCCTGTGCTCGCCGCACTGGCCGGCGTAGCGATCGCCCTTGTTGCTGCCGTTGCCGGCATCGGACTGTCTCTCCTCGTCATCATCGTTGCGCTCCCCTTTGCCCTGTGCATCGGCGGCGGACTGCTCTTTCTGTTTTCCTTCTTCCTCTGGGCAGAGCCATTCTCCGCACTTGCCACATTGGGCGTTGGTATCGTTTTCAGTGCCGCAGGATTTTTGCTGGTCCTGCTTGCGATGAAGCTGCTGATGACCTTTGTACCCCCGATCCTGCGTGCAATGGTCAACGGTCTGCGCTGGCTGCTCAAAAAAACGCGTGATTGGATCCGAGGTGTATTTCGATGAAATTTGCAGTAAAACTCGCCGTTGTGGCGTTATGTGTGGGCGGCATCCTCTTTGCCATCGGGCACGCACAGGGCGGCACGGTCTATTCGGCATGGTACAACCATCAACTGATCCCATGGAATCAGCTGCATTCTTTCGGTATCGGACAGGATGACACCGCTTTCGATGATGAAAACTTCACAGGGCAGATCCGGAACAAAGTACAGAAAGCCGTTTCCGACATCAAATATATCTACGATCACTCACTCGATCATCCGCTTGCGTCCATTCCGGATGATCGCCATTCGCCCAGTGCACGGCTTTCTGACGCGCAGCCGGAAAACGATGCGATCCACAGCCTGCACCTGGAACTTGGGCGTGGCCGCTATACCCTGCAAA
>JARIAV010000351.1 GCA_029257685.1 Butyricicoccus sp. | reverse complement strand
CTCATAGAAGTTGATGGATCTCTCCAGATCGGTCGTATAGATCGCAATATGTGCGAGTTTCAGATAGCTTTTCATCTTTGTTTCTCCATTATTCTCTGCTGCACAGATCCCCTCACGGGTTTTGTGCGCAAATATCTCAAATTTCTCGTTTTCATCACAAAAGCCGCCCAGATGTGGGCGGCTTTTTTCATATCATTCTTTGTTATGCTTCTTCCTTCTCCATGCGGGTGAGCTGGATAGACAGTTCATCGAGCTGCTTCTCGTCTACCACATCCGGACACTGCATCATGAGGTCAGATGCATTCTGCACCTTCGGGAATGCGATCATATCACGGATGGAATCCAGACCAGCCAGCAGCATGCACAGACGATCGAGTCCGTATGCCAGACCACCATGCGGCGGTGCACCATACTTGAACGCTGTGATGAGGTGGCCAAACTGCTCGTTTGCCTTTTCCTCTGTAAAGCCGAGCGCACGGAACATCTTGGTTTGCAGCTCCGGATCATGGATACGGATGGAGCCGCCGCCCAGTTCGCAGCCATTGAGGATGATGTCATACGCCTTTGCGCGTACACGCTTTGGATCGGTCTCCAGAAGCGGGATATCTTCATCCATCGGTGCTGTGAATGGGTGATGCTTGGCAACCAGACGATCTTCTTCCTCAGAGTATTCAAACTGCGGGAACTCAACCACCCAAGCGAGTTTATAATCGTCCTTCTTTGCCAGCCCCAGACGCTTGCCCAGCTCACAGCGGAGCGCGCCCAGTGCAGTTGCAGCGGTCTCCCAGTCGGCATCGGCTACAACGAACAACAGGTCGTTCGGCTTTGCCTCTGCACGCTCCTTGATCGCCTCGATCTCCTCGTCCGAGAGGAACTTTGCAAAGGACGACGTCATAGAACCATCTGCTGCCAGCTTCATCCAAGCCAGTCCCTTTGCGCGGTAGGTCTTCACGAACTCGCCCAGCTTGTCGATCTCCTTGCGTGGGAACTGGTCTGCGTAGCCATTGACATTGATGAGGCGCACGCTGCCGCCGCCTGCAACGGTATCATGGAACACCTTGAAAGAACACTTCTCCGCAATATCGGAGATATCCTTGATCTCGAACCCAAAGCGCAGATCGGGCTTGTCCGAGCCATAGCGATCCATTGCGTCCTGCCATGTGATGCGCGGCAGCGGAAGCTGGATATCCACATCCAGCACTTCCTTGAATACGCGCTTGAGGAAGCCCTCATTGATCGCAATGACATCATCCTGCTCCACGAAGGACATTTCAAGGTCGATCTGGGTGAACTCCGGCTGACGGTCTGCGCGCAGGTCCTCGTCGCGGAAGCAGCGTGTGATCTGGATATAGCGATCCATGCCTGCCAGCATGAGCAGCTGCTTATACTGCTGCGGGGACTGCGGCAGTGCATAGAACTTGCCCGGATGTACACGCGACGGAACGAGGTAGTCACGCGCACCCTCCGGCGTGGACTTGGTGAGCATCGGGGTCTCGATCTCAAGGAAGCCCTGCTCATCGAAGTAATTGCGTGCCACCTGCGTCACACGATGACGGAGCATCATATTGTGCTGCATGGACGGGCGGCGCAGATCCAGATAGCGGTACTTGAGGCGGATCTGATCGCCAACTTCCTTATCGTCAGTGATCTCGAACGGTGTGGTCTCCGCCTTGGACAGGATACGGATATCGGTTGCCACGATCTCGACCTCACCGGTCGGCATCTTCTTGTTGATGGCTGCTGCATCACGCGCCACGAGCTGACCCTTGACCGCAACGACGAACTCTGTACGGCAGGTGAACGCGATGTCGAACAGTTCCGCATTGACGCTCTTATCGAAGGTACACTGTACGATCCCTGCGCGGTCACGCACGAGCAGGAACAGGACGCCGCCGTTATCACGCACGCGGTCTACCCAGCCATTGACAACGACCTCGCGGCCCACATCGGAGGCACGCAGTGCGCCGCACATGTCTGTGCGCTTCATATTTGCAATTGAAGTGTTATTCATATCGATTCCATCCCTCTTACTGGATATTTTTTTCCACGATCACGGTTCCGGAGGCACGCTGTGCCAGTCCTGCGCGGATACGCGCGAGTGCCTCATCGAAGCCTGTATTGGTCTGCTCACCGGTAGACAGCTCCTTGAGCGCGATGATATCGTTTCGGATCTCATCTTCCCCCATGAAAATGACATACGGGATCGCGAGCTTGTCCGCATAGGTGATCTTCGCCTTGAACTTCTTCTTTTCACAGTGCAGCTGTACGCGGATACCGGCATCACGCAGACGGGTCGCCAGCGCGATGGAAGCCCCTACATCTTCTGTCATCGGGAGGATGAGTACATCTGCCGGAGAAGCCGGCGGCTCCTGATTCAGATAGTCCTTATCCTGTAAGATAAAGAACAGACGGGTCAGACCAATGGAAATGCCCACACCCGGCAGCTTCTTATCGGTATAATATTCTGCAAGGTTGTCATAGCGGCCGCCCGAGCAGATCGAGCCGATCTCCGGATGATCGAGCATGGTGGTCTCATACACCGTACCGGTGTAATAATCCAGACCGCGTGCAATGGTGAGGTCGATCTCGAAGTGGTCGGCAGGCACGCCGAAGTCCTCCATGTAGGTTGCCACCGTGGTCAGCTCCTCGATGCCCTGATCGAGCAGTTCACTGCGTCCGCGATACTGTCCGAGTGCCGTAAGGATGCCCTGTGTACCGCCATCGAGCGTGATGAACTTCAGGATCTCATCTGCCTGCTCGACGGATACCCCGCACTCCTCCATCAGGATCCCGCGTACCTTGTCCGCGCCGATCTTTTCCAGCTTGTCGATGGTGCGCATGATCTCGCCAGCCTGCGTGTGCAGCCCCAGCATCTCAAAGAATCCGCTCAGCACCTTGCGGTTATTGATCCGGATCTTGAAGCGCTGAAGCCCCAGCTTGGTAAAGGTCTTATAGATGATGGACGGGATCTCCGCCTCATTGATGATATCCAGCTGTCCATCGCCGATGATATCGATATCTGCCTGATAGAACTCACGGAACCGGCCGCGCTGTGCGCGCTCGCCGCGGTATACCTTGCCGATCTGATAACGGCGGAACGGGAACGTCAGCTGTCCATAATTGAGCGCAACATACTTTGCCAGCGGCACGGTCAGATCGAAGCGCATTGCCAGATCGCTGTCTCCCTTTTGGAAGCGATAGATCTGCTTTTCGGTCTCTCCGCCGCCCTTTGCCAGCAACACCTCAGCCGATTCCAGCACGGGCGTGTCGAGCGGATAGAAGCCATAGAGCGCATAGGTCTCGCGCAGGGTCTTCATGATCTGCTCCATCTGCTCCTGCGCTGCCGGCAGCAGCTCCATAAATCCCGACAGGGTTCTGGGCTTTATTTTTTCCATACCTTCAAACTCCTTTTTACAGGTCTTAAAAACACACAAAATGCCGCAAGCGCGGCATATATCCCAAAAGCGCACCCGCCCCGCCAAAGCGGACGGGTGCGCCCTCATTTATCCTTTGCGATCAGCGAGCCTTTGGATTTACGATATTTCTCCAATCCAGATCGCCGCGATCCAGACCCAGGATCAGCATTTCCGCCGTCGCTGCATTGGTCGCGATCGGGATATTATGCATATCACACAGGCGTGCCAGAACATGAACATCCGGTTCATACTGACTGTTCGACATGGGATCTCGGAAAAAGAGGACCAGATCGATCTCATTATAGGACACGCGCGCCGAGATCTGTTCCTCGCCGCCCTGCATCCCCGGCAGATAGCGTTCGATGCGCAGACCTGTTGCCTCCGCAACAAGTTTGCCGGTCGTTCCTGTTGCACACAGGCTGTGCTTTGCCAAGATGCCACAATATGCCATACAGAACTGAACCATCAGTTCCTTTTTCCGATCATGTGCAATGAGTGCAATATTCATTGTTTGTCTCCTTTCAGTAGGTCATTAGAACCGCATGAGCGGCAGACGTTCTCCCTCCAAACGACGTGCGATATTACGATACGCTTGCGCTGCGCCTGATTTTTTATATCGTACAACACTTTTCCCGCTGCCTGCGCAGGCGATCACATCTTCATCCTCCGGAACGAGTCCGAGAAGCTGAAGTCCTGCGATATCCATTGCATCATCGATATTGGCAGCGACACCATAGCGAATGAGGCGCGGACGGACACGGTTGACGACCAACCGGATCCGCATGATACATTCCGCTTCCATGAGCCGTGCGACCCGTTCGGCGCCGCGGATGGAAGCCGGATCGGGCATCGTCACAACGATGCCCTGTGTTGCGATCCCAGCATACAGCGCAAGTTCTTCCGGTAAACCTGCTGGCCCATCAATAATGACATAGTCAAACCCTTCCCGCTCGGTCTCCTCCGCCAGATTCCGGAGGTCAGCGGCGGTGAGGGCCGGTGTTTCGGCAGGCGCCGTGAGCAGGAACAGACCCTGCGTCACCGGATGTGCTGCCGCCGCGCGTGCAAGCGGAACGGTGCCGCGTGCAGCATCGGCAAAGGTAAATACCGCAAGATCGCTCATCCCCAAAACGAGATCCAGATTGCGTAATCCGCAGTCGCCATCTACAACGAGCACTTTTTTCCCATGCTCTGCCAATGCCGTTCCGATCGATGCTGTCAGGGTCGTCTTCCCTGTACCGCCCTTTCCGGACGCAACCAAAATTATCTTGCGCATACTTCCTCCGAACATTTTACACCTTACTTTCAAGTATAAAACAAAATATGTTCGGTGACAAGTCCATGACCTATTTTCTCGCAGGTTTTTTTGAAAAATTTAAAGTTTGTTTTCAGGTGTATCTGAAAATAAAGAAATCGACGAATTTTTTACAGTGCGTGCACAGATGCAAGACAAAAAACGCAGGGATCCTTGATGGATCCGGAGTATTTTTAACGCAGCAGATGTCATGCACTGTGAAAAATACCAGAATTTCGACTTTTTAGATCGACCCTATTTTTGCAGGGTATTTTCCATTGGGATCTGATGCATCATGCCCTCTCCCTGAAAATATGCGTCCAGGATATCACGCGCAACGGGCGCGACATCGGAGCCGTGACCGGCGCACTCACCCACGATCGCAAGTGCGACCTGCGGATTATCTGCCGGAGCAAACCCAATGAATACCGCGTGATCCTTCTCATTGCCGCCGAAGTCCTTGCCGCCTGCATGCTCCGCCGTACCGGTCTTGACCGCGATCTTCATGGGATAATTGGAGAAGGTGCGTGCAGCTGTACCGCCCTCCTCGGCTACCGCCTGCATGGCGGTCGTGACGAGCTGGAGGTTTTTGGGGTCGAGCTCCAGATCCTGTTCGACGATCGGCTTGTTGTCGAGCACGGTACGGCTGTAGTCATAGGACTTGATGCTCTTGATGAGGGTCGGCTTATAGCGGGTGCCGCCGTTTGCAAGCGTCGCGGTGTAGTTCGCCAGCTGCAAGGGCGTCGCGCTGTTGTCGCTCTGTCCGATCGCAGCCTGTACCACATCACCCGGCTGCCACTTATTGAGCATCGGGCTGTTGACCAGCATCTTCTCGCGGTAAGATGGGCCTGCCGCCGAGCCAGCCACTTCACCGACCTCGATGCCGGTCTTCTGTCCGAATCCGAACTTCTGCGACCACTGCTCGATGGTCTTGCCACCCAGCATATAGCCCGTTTCATAGAAGTAGATGTTGCAGGACTTCTTGACGGCTCCGGTCAGATCCAATTCTCCATGCAGTCCGAGACAGGTGAAGCGTCTCGACTTGAAGCGGTCATAGAAGTGGTTACAGACCATTTTTGTCTGCGGGGTGATGACCCCCTGCTCCAGTCCGGCGACCGCGATCATGGGCTTGAAGGTCGAGCCCGGTGGATATGCCATCTGGAAGGCACGGCTGCGCGTGGGTTCCAGCGGATTTTCGCTGATCTTCTTGCTGTCCTGATTGAAGGTACGCTGGCTGTAGGTCGGGTAGCTCGCCGCCGCGAGCACCTCTCCCGTATCCACCTTCATGAGTACGGCTGCACCGCCGCGTGCCGTTTCGATATTGGACAGGACGCGCGCCAGAGATTCCTCGGCGACCTTTTGCAGCTCGATATCGATGGTCAAAACCACATTATCGCCTGCTTGTGGTGCGGCAGTCTCCAGAGAGCCTGTGATCTCCCCCGTGATATCGGTATCGATCATGCGGCTGCCCTTCTTGCCGCGCAGGTGCTCCTCCATGGAACGCTCGATACCGCTTTTGCCAACGATATCGGTCATGGAATATCCCTTTTCCTTATAGTCCTTCCATTCCTCCTGATAGATGATGCCGCTGCGTCCCAGGATCTGTGCCGCATAATCGGTTTCATATTTGCGGATGGTCGAGGTCTCGACATTGACCCCTCGGAACAGCTGATGGCGTTCCTTGATCTCTGCAATGAGGCTGATGGGAACATCCTCTACAAAGATAAACGGTGTATTGCGGGAAAAACCAGCCTGACTCATGCGATACCGCTGCTCAATGATCCAGCGTGCGTTATCTTCGGAATAGGTATCCCGCACTTTATAGTACTGCCGCAGCACCGCAAGCACACTCGCTGCATCCAGCTCCTCTGCCTTGGTCACGCCATAGGTCTCCTTGAGCTTGAGCGCGTTCTTTTCATTGCGATCATCGATAAACTTCACAAGACGCTTATACACCTTATCCTCTGCCTTACAGGTAAAGGTATACGGGGCGTGCTGGGTGATGGGCAGCTCGGTCGGCACGGGAACCCCTGCCGAAATGACCAGCTGCACGAGCTGCAGGAGGATATTGTTTTGGTTCTTATGGTCCCAATAGGCATAGTCAAAGCGAATGGAATAGACCGACTCATTGGTGATGAGCGGTCGCCCATAGCGGTCGAGGATCTCACCGCGAGCCGCAGAGACCACACTGGTCGAAGTCAGGTGACGCTCCGCCTGCTGGCGGTACTGCTCCCCGTTGATGATCTGCAAAGAATAGAGACCAGCCGCCGAAATGCCGGTCAGTGCTGCCAGAATGAGGAACAGCGCGACCAGACGATGCAGCAGCTTTGTTTTATTATCCATAGATGCGTTTCTCCTTATTTCATGCGATCGAATCGCCGTGCCATTCGATATACCGGCAGATAGATGATCGGAGACAGGATGACTGCCGCGAGGATCTCCCCATACATCGATTTGAGGAAGGGCATCACCGGATATCCGATCCCGATGACCGCCGCAAACAGAAACTGCAAGCCGCGTAAAATGAGCATCCCGCCTGCCGTCAGCAGCAGGTGCGAGGGCCAGATACGGCGCAGGTAGCGTCCGCTGATGCCGCCTGCAAGCGCGGCAAACACCATAAAATAGAGTGGCAGCAGACCTTCGACTCCGGCACTGGATACATCGTAGAGGATCCCGGTAAAGAGCCCGATGGCTGCACCGACCGCCGGATCTTCCATCAGTGCGACTGCCGCCGGCACGCTGAACAGCAGATCCAGCCGCACACCGAACAGACGCACACTGTTCAAACCGGTCGCGGTCTCGATGAGATAGAGCGCGAGGAGCAGGAGGGTATAGCATACGACCTTATAGGCCGTGGTACGTTCTTTCTGCATGGCGCGTCACTCCGTCGGGGCAGCCGTCGGCTGGACGGCCTGACCGGTCGTTACGTCGGTGATGATGAACACATCGGTCACATCTGCCGGATCGACGAACGGACGAATGACTGCATAGTTGTTCATACCGTTTTCCTCCGACATCACGCGCTCGACCGTGCCGATCATCACGCCTTTCGGGAATATGCCGCCCTCACCCGAGGTCTGGATGGTATCACCGATCACCACGTCACTGTCCTTCCCCAGATAGGAGAGGCGCAGCATCCCATCGCCCATCAGCTCATAGTCTCCCTGTGCAACGCCGCTTTCACGGGTACGGGTCACGAGTGCGCCTGCCTGCATATTGGTATCCAGAATGGTCGTGACCTGACTGTAATTGGGGGCAGCCTGTGAAACATAGCCGACCATGCCCTCCGCCGTCACAACGAGATCGTTCTTTTCCACGCCGTCCATCGTGCCCTTGTCGATGGAAATGGTGGTCGTCCATTGTCCGGGGGAATGTGCGATGACCTCCGCCATGTCGTAGCGGAAGCTCGGATTGTTCTTCACCAGACCGGTCAGGATGCGCAGCTGCTCGTTTTCATCGACTGCGATCTTTGCGTCGCGCACCTGCTGTTCGAGTTCTGCGACCTTCTTGCGCAGCTCTGCATTTTCCGCTTCCATCGCATCATAGTTCTGATAATGTGCGATGACATGCTCTACTTTTCCGCTCACCGTGGAAAGTCCCTTTTGCAGGGGAGCGATCGCCGTGCCCACCGCAGCAGACACGGGAGAATCCTTTCCTGCCGCACCTGTATAAGCCGCAAGACCCAGACACGCCGCCGCGATCAGCAGGATCACCGCCAGCACACGGGTCGTAATGATATTTCGCAAGTCCTATCCCCTCTTCTTAAACGATCTGATTTTCGCGCATACGCGTATAAAGGCGGCGCACCGGCAGCCCCATGACGCTGTAATAATCGCCGCTGATCCCTTCGATCAGGCGTGCGCCCAGCCCTTGGATGCCATACGCGCCCGCTTTGTCCATCGGTTCTCCGGTCTCGATATAGGCGGAGATCTCCGCTTCTTCGAGCGGCGCAAAGCGCACGGTGGTGATGACGGTATCCTTGATAACTCGCCCATGCGGGATACACAGGGCCAGTCCGGTCATGACCTCATGCGTGCGGCCGGACAGCAGGCGCAGCATCCGCCGCGCATCGGCTGCGTCGGCTGGCTTTCCGAGTGCCTGTCCGTCGCATACGACCAGCGTATCCGAACCGATCACGACCGCCTCGGGATACTGTTCCGCGACTGCCTGCGCCTTGTGCGCGGCCAGTCTCGCGACCTCATCTGCAAGGGGTGCTCCCTCGATGAGGGTCTCATCTACATCTGCCGGACACACCGTAAAATCCGGTGTGATCAGGCGTAAAAGCTCCTGTCTGCGTGGAGACTGGGAAGCTAAGATCAACTGCATCGTATCCTCCTCTTTCTGCCGTCATTCTACGCCGCGCTGATACAGCCCGCGCGTGAAGCCATCGGCAAAGTCCAGTGTATGTCCTTCCAGATATGCATTCCAGATCTCTGCTGCACGCGCCGGCGATTCCGTGGTCAGGCACACGCGCCCAAACGCCGCGCCTGCCTTCTTCCAGTCGCTCTTATCCGCCAGAAACAGCGGCTTGCTGTTGAGCAGCGTATTGCGGCATCCGAACTCCGGAACGAGCGTGAACGTCTGCCCCATGCGGTCGGTCAGGGTCGTGCGTCCCTCCTTGCAGGTGCATTTCCCCGTTCTGCGGCGGATGGCGCAATTTTCAAACACCATGAGCGGCAAATATCCATAGACGATCATTTCCGTCTCGATGGGCTTTGCGATGTCGCGCAGCTGTGCCGTGCGCAGTTCAAAGGACAGGGTCTGCCGTGTGATCCCCTGCGCACTGAGGGCTTCGAGCGCCGCTCCATTGCACACATTGAGCCCAAAGCCGCCATGCACGGCAAATCCCATCTGCCGCAGCAGGCGGATCTGCCCAATGTTCATGGCGCAAGCGGTGGAAACACCGGCGTCCTGCACAGCTTTCAGCATCCGTTCGATCTCCGGCTGTTCCGAATCGCTGTAGATGCGCGGCATCTGCACGGCGAGCGACAAGCCGGACGCACAGAGTGCCTTTACGGTGTCCAAGCCTTCGGCAAGTGCGACCAGCGGTACATAGATGGTGTGTGGCCGATTTTTATGCATCGCCTCTGTGATCTGGTTCAGATGGTGTATCTCTAAATTATACCCAGTAAATGCGGTGTTTTTGTGACCATTTTGTGAAACTTCGTAGGGTTTCCAGCGTCGTTCCGGCGCAGCAGCACGGCGTGCATACAGCTTTTCGAGTGCCTCGCGGCGCACCGCATTGATCCGGGACGCAGGCACCATGAGCCCCTCGGGCAAGGTGATCTCGATGTGCTCTGCAAAAAACGGGGTCCCACCAGTCTTGGCAAGGTTCTTTTCCAGCATCTCGCGCGTGGTGGGTCGATTGTTTGCCCGCTCGACCGGAGCCGGATCGACCGCCGCCGCCCCATGTATGCCATCCTCCGCGGTCACCGTGATGCCATCTTCGGATACCGCGCAGGAAAGCGTAATGGGCACGAGCGGTGCTTCCTTGCCCTCTGCAAAGCGGCGCGCCGCCTCGTCATAGAGCGGCTTGACCTCCTGCAAAGAGAGGCTGGTCTTGGTCCCAAACATCTTTTCATCTATTTTTCCGGTCAAATACCCATCGGTAAAGCCATCTCGTGAAAAGACCTTGCGCAGGGTCTCGTTCTCTTCCGGAGTCGGCCCACGCTGCTCGCGCAGCAGATCGGCATAGATCTTGGTCACGATCGCGCTGTATTCCGGCCGTTTCATGCGTCCCTCGATCTTGAGGGACGCCACACCCATTCGGGTCAGGGTGGGGATCCACTTGGAAGCGCAAAGATCCTTGAGGGAAAGTGGACTGCCCTTCTTGCCATCCTGATAGGTATAGGGCAGGCGGCAGGGCTGGGCACACATGCCACGGTTGCCCGAACGCTGTCCGATGACGGCTGACATATAGCACTGTCCGGAATAGCACATACAGAGCGCACCATGAATAAAGACCTCTGTTTCGATGCCTGCTTCTCTTGTGATCTTCTCGATCTCCTCGAGGGAACATTCGCGCGAAAGCACGACGCGCGAGAATCCCATCTCCTTGGCTGCGAGCGCACCATCCAGGGTGTGAACGGTCATCTGGGTCGATGCATGCAGCTCAAGATCGGGGGCATGCGCTCGGATGAGCTTTGCGATACCCACATCCTGTACGATCAAGGCATCTGCACCTGCTTCATTCAGGAAGCGTACATCTTCCATTGCCTCGGACAGCTCGTGATCGAGCGCAACGATATTGAATGTCACATTTGTTTTGACGCCACGGGCGCGGCAATAGGCGAT
>JARIAV010000350.1 GCA_029257685.1 Butyricicoccus sp. | reverse complement strand
AAGAATCGGTCAATCACTGTACAAGTTGAGCAAAATGTGGTATAGTACATACAGCGTTTGTTCTCATGGTGCGAACGTGCCCTTCTTGCAATGGGTGCGGTTCGGCTGGGGACAGCTCGATAGACAGACCGCTCGGATGGAGCGGCGGCAGGCGCGAAGATGCGGCCTTGAAGCAAACCACAAGCCGAGATTCGATCGGCATCGTATAATGATTTTTTGAAACACAGCAAAGGAAAGTGATATCGAAATTATGAAAGAAAAATTGAAGATCATACCGCTTGGCGGACTCAACGAGATCGGTAAAAACATGACCCTCATCGAGTATGGCAATGATATCGTTGTCATCGACTGCGGACTGGCATTCCCGGATGATGATATGCTGGGGGTCGATCTGGTCATTCCGGATATCTCCTATCTCAAGCGGAACCAGCGCAAGGTGCGCGCATACCTCATCACCCACGGACACGAGGATCACATCGGTGCCATCCCGTATGTCCTGCGTGAGGTCAATGCACCCATCTATGCGACCCGTCTGACCTGCGGCATCATTGAAACCAAGCTCGCAGAACATCGCATGCCGGAAAAGGTACGCATGAAGACCGTGCGCGCAGGGGATGTCATCAAGGTCGGCTGTTTTACCGTGGAGTTCATCCACACCAATCACTCGATCGCTGATTCCGTTGCACTCGCCATCCGCACACCGCTCGGTACGGTCATCCATACCGGTGACTTTAAGGTTGACATGACACCTGTAAGTGGGGATATGATCGATCTTGCGCGCTTCGGTGAGCTCGGGAAAGAGGGCGTGCTTGCGCTCATGAGTGATTCGACCAATGTGGAACGCAGCGGATATACCCCGAGCGAACGGGTCGTTGGGCAGTCTATGGAGAATTTCTTCAAGAACTGCGATCAGCGCATCATCATTGCGACCTTCGCCTCCAATATCAGCCGTTTGCAGCAGATCCTGGATATCGCGTCGCGGTTTGGACGGAAAGTCGCCGTATGCGGACGCAGTATGGAGAAGATCACACAGGTTGCCATGGAGCTGGGATACCTGCATGATGACGGCAAGGTGCTGATCGATGTGAACACCATCAACCGCTATCCGCGCAACAAGCTGTGCATCGTGTCCACCGGCTCACAGGGTGAGACCATGTCCGCCCTGTATCGCATGGCATACTCCAGCCATAAGCAGGTCGAAGTCGTGACAGGCGATCGGATCCTCATTGCCGCTTCTGCGATCCCCGGAAACGAGAAGGCGGTCTCCAATATGGTCAATGAGCTGTACCGCAAGGGCGCGGAGGTCATTTATGACCGCAATGCAGCCATCCATGTATCCGGCCATGCCTGTCAGGAGGAACAGAAGCTGATGCTCGGTCTGTGCCGCCCGAAATATTTCATTCCGGTGCATGGTGAGCATCGGATGCTGCAAAAGCATGCGGCACTGGCGGAAGAAATGGGTGTCGATCCGGCAAACATCCTTGTGACCGAGATCGGTCGTCCGGTCGAGATCGACGAACGCTCCGCGCATCTGGCACCGCTCGTGCCTGCCGGTCGTGTCCTCATCGATGGACTGGGCGTAGGGGACGTAGGTGCTGCCGTGCTGCGCGACCGTAAGCACTTGGCTGAGGATGGCCTGCTCATCGTCGTTGTGACCATCGATCAGGAAAGCGGTGTCGTGATCGCAGGTCCGGATATCGTTTCGCGCGGCTTTATCTATGTGCGCGAAGCAGAAGATCTGATGGAAGAGCTGCGGGTACAGTCCCAGATAACGCTCGATCACTGTCTCGATGAAGGAGTACGCGATTGGAATGGCATCAAGTCTGCACTCAAGAGCGCACTCAGCAATTACCTCTTTAAGAAAACCAAGCGCAGTCCGATGATCCTGCCGATCATTATGGAAGTGTAAGATAGTAAAAGGACCCCTGTCCCATGGTCAGGAGTCCTTTTTTCATCGGGAGCGGCTGTCATCCGCATCTTTGCGGATGCGGATCTCCCCTGCTTGCAGGATGTGCTGCGTTCCATGCAGATCGCGCACGATCAGGTTGCCTTCCGCGGTCAGATCGGTACAGATGGCAGGATAAGAAGCCGTACCGGTATGAACGGTCACAGCCTGCCCCAAACAGCCCAGCCGCGCACGATACGCTCCTTGCAGCGCGGCGGTGTCCCCTGTCAGCAGGGCATCATACCACGGCTCGAACGCGTTGAGGATCGCGGCGGTCAGTTGGGCGCGTGTGGGGAGCTTGGGGACGGTATCGGAAAGACCGCCGGCAATGGAGGCAAGCTCCGGATAGGCCGTGCGATCGAATCGCAGGTTCAGTCCAATGCCCACGATATAACGATCCGGACAGCCGCCGGACGAGAATCCACAGGATTCGGTCAGGATGCCGCAGATCTTATGGTCTGCCAATAAAATATCATTGACCCACTTGATAGAAGGGGAAACGCGGCACAGCGTTTCGATGGCTTCGCAGACGGCGACGGCGGCAAGTGGTGTCAGCAGGGAGAGCTGTTCCGGTGCGCGCTGCGGACGCAGGACGAGGGAAAGGTACAACCCGTCTCCTTTGGGAGAGACGAACTGCCGTCCCAGCCGTCCGCGGCCGGCGGTCTGCTGCTCGGCAAGCAGGACGAAGCCCTCTGGGGCGTCCATATAGCCGGTCTTGAGCTGGGTATTGGTGGAATCGGTGCAGGGTAAAATGGTAAGCGTGCGTCCAAGCCGCTTGGTATGCAGATCGGCGGTGATCTGTGCGGCGGTCAAGAGATCATACATGGGATCAGCTCCATCCTTTTTTCTTTTTATTATAACAGGTGTATGGATACCTGAAAACAGAGGATGCAGAAGATGTATCCGGATTTCAAAGAACAGGAGAACGAAACGATGAAAACACAGGAACAGGTGATCGCGGCGCTCGCCAAGACACTGGAAGATAAACTGTTGCTCAGGCAGCTGTTTGACCGCTTTGCGGTCAGTCAGGAACGCGCCTATCTGACGCATACACGCTTTTTGGATCTGCGGGAACGCACACTTTGTACACAGGCTGTGCATCAGGCAGGACTGACGGCGCAAACCGTTTTTTGGGGAGGGTATCCGGATGCTGAGCGCGTGATGGCGTTGTTCCTGCCCGATTATCTGACGGCGGAGGACGCCGTCTCGCCGGAGCAGTGTCCGCTGGTGCTGCTGCGTGCGACCAAAAGTCCGGCAGATACGCTCTCGCATCGTGATTATCTGGGCGCACTCATGGGGCTTGGCATCGAGCGGGCTGTCATTGGGGATATCATCCTGACCCCCACAGGTGCGGATCTGTTTGTGACAGAGGATATGGCAGAGTTTATCGAAATGAATTTCCTGCGTGCAGGACGCAAGCGCATCGAGCTGGAAAAAGCACCGCTCACATCTTTCGTACTGCCCGAGGCAGAGGAGGAGATGGGGGAAGGCTCGGTCGCTTCCCTGCGTCTGGACAGTGTGGCGGCACTGGTATTTCGGCTTTCCCGTGCGCAGATGCAGGAGCGTATCGCCAAGGGGACGGTGTTTTTGAACCACATGCAGTGCCTCAAGGCGGATGCCGATATCGCGGTGGGGGACCAGATCACCGTGCGTGGACTGGGACGAGCGAAGGTGCTGGAATTTGGCGGAATGAGCCGAAAAGGGCGGCAATTTGTTCGATATACGCGCAGCAAATGAAGTAGGGGTGGAAATCCGGAAGAAAAGCTGGTATAATAACAGTCATGCAGAAAGAGAGGAAAGAGCCATGCTGAAAAAATTTGTCCGCAGTCTGCTCGGTCTGTTGATTGCGGTGCAGTGTATCGGTTCGGCGGCCTATGCGGCATCAGATGATATCACAGGCCATTGGTCAGAACCGTATTTCCGTTCCCTGAACGCACATGGGATCATCAATCCGAATGGCAGAGGACAGTATACGCCGAAAACTGCCATCTCCCGCGCGGAATTCATGCGATATATCAACCGCGCGTTTGGCTTTACAGAAGAAGCGGATATCAGTAAATATAAAGATGTACCCAAGGATCAATGGTATTATCAGTCGGTACGGGTCGCCGTCAAGTATGGATACATTTCCGGTCTCTCCAAAACACAGATGGCACCGGAAAAAGATATCACCCGTGAGCAGGCGATCACGATCCTGGGCCGCCTGTGCAAGATCGATCCCGGATCGGTCAAGCCGAGCCAGCTCAAATTTTCCGATCGCTCCAAGATCTCCTCATGGAGTGCGCCCTATATCAAGTGGGGGCTGGACAATGGATACATTGCCGGCTACAGTAATAATACGTTCCAGCCAAAACGCAGTGTGACGCGCGGTGAGGCGGCAAAGATCCTGTATTTCTTTACAGGAACCATTTTGAATCAGGAAAACGGTTCTTATAATAGTACATCGCTCAACCGCGATACCAAGAACGTGACCGTCAGCACCCCGTCCAGCCTGACAGGGATCACCGTGCCGGGCAACCTGTATCTGAGCGAAGGACTGAATCAGCAAACGGTAACGCTCGATCATGTAACGGTCAAGGGGCGCCTGATCGTGGCGGGCGGCAATGTGCAGCTCAATAATGTACAGGCTGGTGAACTCTATCTTCAGTCGCCGTTTACCGGACGGGAGATCAAGGTCGCTTCGGCTGGCATGAGCAGCATTGCGCAGGTCACAACAGCCACCACGGCGCAGCTCATCCAGACGAATTTGCAGCCGGGTGCGCAGGGCTTCCAGAAGATCAGTGTCACAGGCGATAAAAATACACCGGTGACCCTCAACGGACGCTTCGCGGATGTGACGCTGACTGGAAAAAATCGGCTCATCACCGTGCCGGGGGCATATATCCAGTCCCTGACGGTCAAGGGGGCGGCTGCCATCGAGGGCAGTGGTACGATCCAGAATGCAGTGTTCGCCTCCTCAGGTGCAGTCTCCTCCATCGAGCCTGCCACCTATTCTTTCCATCAGGGCGTATCTGCGACCATCACGGGTACGAAGGTCTCCACCAATCGGACGCAGGCCAATCATACGCTGAGCCCTGCAACTTTACAGATGAATGTGGCAGGAGAAGCCGTATTCTCGATCACCTCCGATGACAAGGCAGGGGTACGATCGGTCATGCTGGGCGATCGGATGCTGCAAAGCGGGACCGAGTATATTTCAGATGCCGTGACCGGCTCGATCCGCCTGCTGCCTGCTGCCTTTCAAGGGCTTTCCAATGGGGCACATACCTTGCAGGTCATCATGAGTACCGGTGTCAATCCCACAGCTGTGATCCACTTCACCGGTGGGACGGAGCTTCCGCTGCCGGACAACACCATCCCACAAGGTTCTGTAAAGGATGATCTGGGTCAGAATTTGCAGTTCAGCAGCACGCATGGACATATCGCCAATCGGGATGTCATGATCTCGCTCGATCTGGGACAGGAGGTCGTCGTGCAGGCCGTGCTCATGGACAATGTGCAGCTTGCCATGCCCGAGCAGTATACGATCCTCGGCAATCAGATCGTTATCAAGCGGGACGCCATGCTGGCACTCAGTCAGGGCAAGCGCGGCGGTATGACTGCCACCTTGATGCTTTCCGATGGAAAGACGCTTTCCGTCCCGATCTCTTTGGTTTGATGTGAAAAATCCCTCATGCCGTATGGCGATGAGGGATTTTTTTGTCTGTCCGTACTTTGGACAAAATTTTCCGCCTGTCTCTGTTAAGATAGAACAACGGGGAGGGACGCCATGGTCATTTATCTGGACGTACTTGCAGGCATCAATCTGGCGATGGATTATCTGCTGCTCCTTGCAACGGCACGGATCGCAGGGGTGTTCACGCCGCGGCGCAGGCTGCTTATGGGTGCAGTTCTGGGGGCAGCGTATGCCGTTTTTGCGGTGCTGCCTGCGACTGCATTTTTGCAGCACTGGGGCTGCGAGCTCGCAGCCGGAGCCGCGATGGTCGCCTTGGTGTTTGCAGAATGTAAGGGACGACTCATACGGATCGAGGTGGTGTTTGCGTTGGTCTCCTGTGCGTGTGCAGGGGCGGTCATGGCTTTGGGGCAGGCGACGGGAGCTGTCCTGCGGGTCAACGGTATGTATTATCTGGATGTGCCGCTGCGGATCATCGTGCCTGCTGCGCTCCTCTGCTGGTGTGCAAGTGGTCTGTTGTTCCGTGGTGCAGCCGGACAGGATGGCAGAGAGCGTCCGAGTGTGATGGTGGAGATCGAGTTTGCCGGAAAGCGCGCCATGTTTCATCTGCTCTGCGATACCGGAAACACACTGTGCGAACCGGTCAGCGGCAAACCAGCCCTGCTCATCGATCGCCATGCCGCGGCGCGGCTGTTTCCGGCAGAACTTGTCGGCGTACTGAGCGGGCTGCGTGCAGACAACGCAGGGATACAGATGGCATATCTGCCAGAGGCTTGGCGGACGCGGTTCTGTCTGCTGCCCTATCGCGCAGTCGGGCAGTCCGGCGGCCTGCTTCTTGCGTTTCGGCCGGACAAGGTACAGGTACAGGATGGGAAAACCGTGTGTCAGCTGGCGGCGATCAGTGCCGATCGCTTTGCCGGCGGACGATATGACGGACTGATCGGGATTTGAAAGGAGAACAGCGATGGAGTGGAAACAGTGGATCATCAGGATGATACAGCGTCTGCGCGGACTGTGCGGCAACGGGATCTATTACATAGGCGGTTCGGAGGTCCTGCCGCCCCCGCTCGTGGGGGAGGAAGAACGCGCCTGCATCGCAAGACTGATGGAGGGCGATCGGGAGGCGCGGGATACGCTGGTAGAACATAACCTGCGGCTGGTGGTCTACATCGCGCGCAAGTTTGAAAATACCGGTGTTGGGGTCGAAGATCTCATTTCCATCGGTACGATCGGTCTCATCAAGGCAGTCGGCACCTATAAGACCGACAAAAATGTCAAGCTCGCGACCTATGCCTCGCGCTGTATCGAGAATGAGATCCTGATGCATCTGCGCAAGGTATCTGGTCAGCGCACGGAGATCTCTTTCGATGAGCCGCTGTCATCCGACTGGGATGGAAATGAGCTGCTGCTCTCCGATATTCTGGGTACGGAACCGGACAGCGTCATCCGCCCGATCGAGGACGATGTGGATCGTCAGCTGCTGCGGCAGGCGCTCTCCCATCTGCCCAAGCGGGAACAGCAGATCATCTCTCTGCGATTTGGGCTGGGTGGCAGACAGAGCATGACCCAAAAAGAGGTGGCAGATCTCATGGGGATCTCACAATCCTATATTTCCAGACTGGAAAAGCGCATCATCTCACGCATGAAAAAGGATATGCTGCGCTGGGTGTGAGTAGAATCTGGGTCAAGGTTTCCGTGCCCGATCCGTGGGGCTTGGGGAGTGGAAGCTGTTTTCTTCCGGACGAAACGAACACAAAGACTTTTTGATATCTTGAGGCTGTGGGAATCCCACAGCTTTTTTGCTGTCTTGAATCGGGGAAGGCGATAAAAACAGCATGGAAAAAATAGAAGAATCGGTATATAATAAGGAAAAGGCTGGTAAGCAAACCAGAGACAATCAGGAGAAAGGGACCAAACAATGCTTTTTGAAAATATTTCCGTTTTGACCGATCAGTTTACCGTGCTGCATGGACAGTATGTAGGCGTAAAGGGCGATCAGATCGCCTATCTTGGCGCAGAGAAGCCGGATGGGGACTGGGGGGAGCACTACGCCGGTAAGGGGAAGCTGCTGATGCCCGGTCTGGTCAATGCACATTCCCATGCCCCTATGACCCTGCTGCGCGGCTATGGCGAAAACCTGTCGCTCCAGCGCTGGCTCAATGAACGCATTTTTCCATTCGAGGATAAGCTCAGTGATGCGGCGGTCGCTCCTGCGACTCGGCTGGCGATCGCAGAAATGCTTCGCTTTGGTACGGTATCCTTTACCGATATGTACTTTTTCAGCCAGACCATGGCAGATGCAGTGTTGGAATCGGGCATCAAATGCAATCTGAGCCGCGGACTGACCGTGTTCGATGACAGTGACTACGAGCAGACCGCCGCCTATCGGGACAACTGTGATCTGCTCGACCGGTATCATGGAGCAGGAGAGGGCAGACTCAAGATCGACCTGTGCATCCATGGGGAGTACACCACGACACCCAAGGTGGTCGAGGCACTCGCCAAGCATGCAGCCCAGACCAACAGCCGTGTGCATATCCATCTGTCCGAAACCAAACTCGAACATGAGGAGTGCAAGCAGCGTCATGGCATGACACCGGCAGCGTACTTTGAAAAACTGGGTCTGTTCGATCAGCCGACAACGGCGGCGCACTGTGTATGGCTGGAGGAAAGTGATTTCGAGATCCTCGCGCGCAAGGGGGTCACGGTTGCAGCCTGTCCGGTCAGCAATATGAAGCTGGCAAGCGGCTTTGCACGCGTGCCCAAGATGCTCCGCAGCGGCGTATCGGTCGCGCTCGGAACGGACAGTGTCGCATCCAACAACAACCTCAACTTATTCAAAGAGATCTTCCTGTTTGCAAACCTCTATAAAGGGGCATCACAGGATCCGACCGTTGTGACACCGGCACAGGCGCTGGCGGCGGCAACCATCAGCGGCATGCAGTCACAGGGACGCGTAGACAGTGGTTTTGTGCGCGAGGGGCTGAAGGCAGATCTTACGGTGCTGGATATCGATACGCCATGGATGGTTCCGGCGCATGACTGGACAACCAATCTGGTATATTCCGCACAGGGTTCCGATGTATGCCTCACGATGGTGGATGGCAAGGTACTGTATCAGGACGGTGAATATAAAACCATCGATATCGAAAAGGTGAAGTACGAGACCCAGCAGGAAACCAACGCGATCTTGAAGCAGCTGTAAGACGGCATCACATTACGATGGGGAGGGATCATCATGTATGAAAAGATCGAGCAGAGCGGTGCGTTTTTGAAACGGGTATTCGATGGACGTGCCCCAGAGGTGGCTTTGGTGCTGGGTTCCGGTCTGGGCCCCTTGGCAGAGGAACTGGAACACCAGATCGCAGTCCCGTTTGGGGAGATCCCACATTTTCGCTGTTCCACAGCACCCGACCACGCAGGCCGTCTGGTGCTCGGTGAACTTTCCGGAAAGACCGTGCTCTGTATGCAGGGACGGCTGCATGGCTATGAGGGATACACGCCTATGGAGGTCGCGTATCCGATTTTGGTCATGCAGGCCCTGGGGGCAAAGGCGGTCATCCTCACCAACGCGGCAGGCGGCATCAATGTCGATTTTCAGGCGGGAGATTTTATGGTGTTTGATGACCATATCAACATGACCGGAAAAAGTCCGCTGACCGGAGAAAATGACGCGCGCGTTGGGGAGAGATTCCCAGATATGTGTCATGTGTATCCCAAAGCTCTGCGCGACCTTGCCGACCGTGCGGCGCAGGAATGTGATATCCGTCTGCATCATGGGGTATATGTGGGTGTGAACGGGCCGCAGTATGAGACGGCAGCCGAGATCCGTATGTTCCGCACGCTGGGAGGCGATGCAGTGGGGATGTCCACTGTGTTTGAGAGCATCGCGGCATCTTACTGCAAGCTGCCAGTGCTGGGGATCTCCATGATCACCAATATGGCGGCAGGCATTACAGGCAATGCGCTATCAGATGAGGAGGTCAAGCAGATGGCGGATCTGCGCGGACAGACCTTCCGCACGCTGATGCGCAAGGTGATCGAACTGCTGTGAGCAAACAAAAAAGGTGGTGAGGATGTCCTCACCACCTTTTGTATGCTTTCGATATCGGATTTATTTCTTGTCGAACAGTCCGGTAAAATCAAGGGTTGCGAAGTAGTCTTCCGGCGTTTCGGCGCGGCGGATCAGCTCGGTAGAGCCGTCCTCGCGCAGCAGGATCTCCGCAGAGCGCAGCTTGCCGTTGTAGTTATAGCCCATAGAGAAGCCGTGCGCACCGGTATCATGGATCACGAGATAATCTCCGTCCTCGATCTCAGGAAGCATCCGGTCGATCGCGAACTTGTCATTGTTCTCGCACAGACCACCGGTCACATCGTACATGTGATCGAGCGGGGCATCTTCCTTGCCAAGTACCGTGATATGGTGATATGCACCGTACATGGCAGGGCGCATGAGGTTGGCAGCGCAGGCATCCAAGCCGACATATTCCTTATGGGTGTGCTTGTGATGCAGGCACTGGGTCACAAGACAGCCGTATGGCCCAAGGATGAAGCGACCCATCTCGGAATAAATGGCAACATCACCCATGCCAGCCGGAACGAGGACTTCTTCGTATGCCTTGCGCACGCCTTCTCCGATCGCCATGATATCGCTGGCCTGCTGCTCCGGACGGTAGGGGATGCCGACGCCGCCGGACAGGTTGACGAATGCGATATGGACACCGGTTTCCTTGTGCAGCTCAACTGCGGTCTCGAAGAGCAGACGGGCAAGGACGGGATAATATTCGTTGGCAACGGTGTTGGATGCCAGAAATGCGTGGATACCGAAATGCTTGACGCCTTTTTCCTTGAGCTTCCGGAACGCCTCGGTCATCTGGGCACGGGTCATGCCGTACTTTGCATCCTGCGGCGTGTCCATGATCTCGTTCTCGATCTTGAAGTCACCGCCCGGATTGTAGCGGCAGGACATGGTTTCTGGAAACGGAGCGATCTTTTCAAAAAAGTCGATGTGTGTGATATCGTCAAAGTTGATGATCGCACCCAGCTTGGCAGCCAGCGCGAAATCCTCGGCCGGTGTCACGTTGGAGGAGAACATGATATCGTGTCCGGTCTGTCCCACGGCTTCGCTCATGAGAAGCT
>JARIAV010000280.1 GCA_029257685.1 Butyricicoccus sp. | reverse complement strand
AGTTCGTATAATTTCTTATTAAAATAATAGGAGGATGCGATCTGTATGAGCAGTACGAGGATCAAAAAGAAGATAACACGAGAGATTTTTTTGTTTTCTTTTGATTTGAGCCATTTTCTCATCGCGGGTGCGTCCTTTCTAGGCAGGGGCGAGCGGAAAAGTCAAAATTCTAGCCTTCTTCTATCGTGCATGGCATCTGCTGCGTGAAAAATACATGGAATCCACCAAGGCTTCTAACGTTTTTACCTTGCCGCTGCACACGCTGCGAAAAATTTGTCGATTTCTGTGTTTTCATATATGCCCGAGTTAGATTTGAGAGCGATTGAAAATCCTCTAAACTCCAAGGGAGAAAGAGGATAAAGTTTCATCATTCAGGTTTCTGTTGAACATGATATCATAAAAAATGGGTTTTGGCAATAAGTTTACGTCAATATACCCAAAAATTCACATATAAAAGGAATATAGAATGGTGTGGCAAAATATTGAATTATATTGTATAAATCAGAGGCTCATATAAGATAAAGGGTATTTTTACGGCTTGAATGTATAAAAATTGTTATTAAAGATTTTTTATAAGAACATGGAAGGAACAGGAAAAATCTGAAATATACCTATTGACTTTATAGGTATATAAAGATATAATAAAGCCGTATTTGAAAATTTTAGAGATCGATGCAAAGAGAGGTGAGAACATGGACAGCAGTAGTAGGCGGATGGACAATGGATTTCAATATCGTCAGGACAGCCGTATGCACTGCGGTTTTATGTTCTGATGCTGTTTGTATGTACAGATACAGAAAGCCATTGTCTGTTTTTTCGCGGTACTGCATCTGCTGAGCAGATGGGTAAAATGCTGGCGTAAGAGAGACAGTGGCATTTTTATGCTCTTTTCCCCTTGCACCAGTAATCAGGGTCTATCGGAAAACAAAGAAATCAACAAATTTTTCGCAGCGTGTGCAGCTGCAAGGCAAAAAATGCAGGAATCCTTGGTGGAGTCCGTGTGTTTTTACGCAGCAAATGCCGTGTGCTGTGAAAAAAGATTAGAATTTCTATTTTTACGATCTCCACTGCATGAATTGATTGCAGAGGACATCCTCTGCATCCTACGAGGAGGAATGGAAATGGTTCAGACCATCAAAACAATAACGCAGCAGCCGGACTATAAAGTACAGCTGCTCGCTATTTTACAAAGTAAGCGCGCTCCAAAAGCAATGCAGGAGGTGCTTTCCAACTATCATGAGAATGATATTGCAGCAACGCTGCAGCTGCTGAAAAAAGAAGAACGACTGCGGCTGTATGATTTGCTGGATATCCGTATCGTATCTAAAATACTTGCCTATACAGATGAAATGCAGACTTATATGGATGAGTTGGATCTGCGGAAGCAGGCGGCGGTGCTTTCACAAATGGAGCCGTCTACAGCCGCTGCATATTTGCGGTCGCGATCCAAGCAGGAATGTGCCTTGTTGGTGGATTGCTTGGAGCCGGGGGTGCGCGAGGAGATCGGTCTGCGTGCTTCGTTTCAGGAGGATCAGATCGGCAGCCAGATGACTGTTAATTATATCAAGATCCAAGCGGGAAGCTGTGTACGCGATGCGATGCGGCAATTGGTGCAGCAGGCGGCGGTCCATGATAATGTATCTACGATTTATGTGATCGGGCGTGATCGGACATTCATTGGAGCGATCGCGCTCAAGGATCTGATCATTGCACGGGAGGATACACCGCTTGCAGCAATCACGATGACAGCGTACCCTTATGTTTATGCAAATGAGTCGATCGAAGAGGGTATCCCACGTCTCTGTGAATATGCAGAAGATTCGATCCCGGTGCTGAATCAGGCACATAAGCTTTGCGGCGTTCTGACTGCGCGGGATCTAACGCGGCTGACAGATGAGGTTATGGGAGAAGATTATGCAAGGCTGGCAGGCTTGACTGCCGAGGAGGATCTGGAGGAATCCTTATGGAAAAGTATCCGGAAGCGACTGCCGTGGCTTGTGATCCTTTTGGGGCTGGGACTTGTGGTATCCAGTGTCGTAGGACTGTTTGAACAGGTCGTTGCAAGCTTGACCCTCATCGTTTGTTTTCAGTCGCTGATTTTGGATATGGCAGGGAATGTAGGGACACAATCGCTTGCTGTGACCATTCGGGTGCTGATGGATGAGCAGCTGACTGGCAAGAAGAAGCTCCAGCTGATCCTTACGGAAGGAAAAATAGGCTTGTGCAATGGAGCGATCTTGGGTGGACTTTCCTTTTTGCTGATTGGCGGATATTTGTTCCTTGTAAAAGGGGAAGCCCTGACACTGGCATTTTCGGTTTCGTTCTGTACGGGCATTGCACTTTTGGTCTCTATGCTGTTGTCCAGCTTGACAGGAACGGTCGTGCCGCTTGTGTTTCAGAAGTTCAAGATCGACCCAGCGGTTGCATCTGGCCCGCTCATTACAACAATGAACGATCTGGTAGCCGTCGTAACCTATTATGGGATGGCATGGCTGCTGCTCATCCGTGTTTTACAGGTGTGACACTTCCTTTTTATATTCGTTCCCGAAAGATCTTTGGGACAAATATACAAGAACAATGGAAGTCAAAGATATTTATGGTATAATGAAATGTGTGAATGTTATGAAAAAATAAATAACATTGCAAGAGGAAATTATTCAAAAAGTAAAAACAGAACGAAGAAGAGGATGACAGCATACACCGCTGAACAAAATTTGGATACAGGAGCAATGATTCACAGGGGAACAGACATATACTGTATCCAAGGGCCTTTTTGAAGGTGTAAAAGGTGTTATGCTGGCAGGAGGATATTTTA
>JARIAV010000273.1 GCA_029257685.1 Butyricicoccus sp. | reverse complement strand
CATGGGATGCTGTCATGGGGTGCGACCCGATCCCACCCGACCAGTCTGCGCAGGCGTGCCGCCGTTACGGGGCCGCGGCTGAAAATCAGCTTCCAGATCAGCCAGATCAGGGCGAGCACCGCGAGATTGACCGCGATGACCGCCAAGCTGCTTGCAATCATCATCTCTCAATACCCCATTTCTCCGGCGAGCAACTCGTCATAGTCCACCCATTCCTGTACATCGATGATTTCGTATGTATCCATATCCCGCCGGATGATGACCTGTGCAATGCCTGCATTGATGATCATGCGCTTGCACATGGTACAGGAGTTTGCGTCCGGAATGAGTTCACCGGTCGCCGCTTCCCGTCCCACCAGATAGAGGGTCGCCCCCAGCATCTGCTCCCGCGAGGCGTGAATGATCGCGTTCGCCTCCGCGTGTACCGAGCGGCAAAACTCGTATCGCTCTCCGCGCGGGATCTTCATTTTCTGGCGGATACAGGTTCCAAGATCGATGCAGTTTGCGCGGCCGCGCGGTGCACCCACATATCCTGTGGATACGATGACATCATTCTTGACGATGACCGCACCGTAATTGCGCCGCAGACAAGTCCCGCGCTCGCGGGCAACGTCTGCCATATCCAGATAATAATTGTGTTTATCTCTGCGATTCATAGGTCGTTCTCCTTTTCTGTGCGCAGCTTTCCCTGCCGCATCAAGATTCGTTTTTGCGCACGGCGTGCCGCCTCGTGGTCATGAGTGATCCATACGATCGTGCGCCCCTGTGCATGCAGCCGGTCAAACAGTTCCAAAATTTCATGTGCCGCCTGCGGATCGAGATTACCCGTTGGTTCATCTGCCAGAATCAAGGTAGGATCGGTACACAGTGCGCGTGCGATCGCAACGCGCTGCTGCTGACCACCGGAAAGCATGTTGGGGGTGTGATGGAGCCGCGCTCCCAAGCCCACCATGCACAGCATATCAGCAGCGCGGTCAAGCCGTCTGGCGCGCGGTACACCGCGGAACGCAAGCGGCAGAGCGGCATTTTCCAGCGCACTCATATTGGGAACCAGACTGAAATTCTGGAACACAAAGCCGATATGTGTGCGGCTGAGTTCCGCTCTTGCACGTGCAGAGAGCTTGCTTGTCCGTTCGCCGCACAGCCAGTATTCCCCGCTCGTCGGACGATCGAGCAAGCCCAAAAGGTGCATGAGGGTAGACTTTCCCGAACCAGATGCGCCCAAAATGGCGGTATAGCTTCCCGTCCCAATGGACAGGCTTACATCGTCCACTGCACGCACACCACCGTTCTCATATATTTTACAGACATTTTCCATGCGAATCAAGTCAAAATCACTCCCCTGTCTGTTTAGCATGACACCAAAACGGTTCGGCTATGCGAAGGAGTTTCTCTTTCTTCCGCTTCTGGATCGTGGAAACTTCCATGCAGCTATGCTGCAACCAAAACAGAGCATATCGTTTGCAAAATATGAGAAGAGGGATCTGTCGCACCCACAAAAGACGCAAGAGCAGGAAGCCAAAGGCTTCCTGCTCTTGCGATGATCCAAAATATCCTGCTTATTTTCTCCAGCGCTTGAGGGTGGCAAAATAGGGCAGCATCTGTTTCCTTGCCATATCGGGATCCATGCGCGCAGACGGGCCATACTGCAAGCAAAATTCAACCATTTCTTCCATCGTGCAATCCTGCACGAATGCACCCTCCTTTCTGCAATAGCAGCAATAGTCCTGACTCGGTACCCCGTCCTGCTCCGTTCCATACTGCTCCGGAAGTGTCATCGGCATTCCGCACGACTGGCATATATGCCCCAGTGCCACATAAATATAGGCTTCTCCCTGTCCCGCGGCATCACAGCACAGATATTCCTCAAAATCTACGGTATACACACGCGGCAGTTCCATGTTCCAGATCTCCTGCCATGCCGCATATATGCCGCTGTGCACGTTTCCCTTGAAATGGAACCTTGCATACGTTCCAGCCGGAATGGTCACGCAGACTTCATCCGGTGTACACACCGCGCCCTCTGTCCCAACGACCGCAAGATAACTGCCATCCTGCTGATAATCGGTATACAACCCATAATAGGTCTTCGTATCTGACTGATGCGCTCGGATATGCTGCCAGAGTGCACTGATCTTGGGTCCGCAATCGGGCGCATCGTTTGCCGTGCGCACCCCCACGCCTGTGATCTTTCGTTCTGGCAGTGTTACAACCTCATACTCCATTTTCATGCATCCTTTCTGTTCTTTGGATGCATCCAGTATAGCAAGGAAAACCGGTCATCCTATGTCCGGTTTTTTATATTGTGCTGCAATTTTTTGTGTTTCTTCCAGAATCCACACCCGAAGCGATTCCGGCTCTAGGACCTCTGCCATGCTGCCATACGACAGGATATAATGTCCACCCCAGATCCCCGTCGGCCATGCGGTACACACCAGCAGACTGCCATCCGGTTCTTTCGTGATCTCCGCAAAATCGAATTCGTCATACACCCGATACGCCGCATTCTCCGCAAAGCGGATCACGACCGACGTCATATCCGGTGCCGCTTCCATATAGTCCGGAAGCGGTGGCATGGCGCGGTGCTGCGTAAATGTCTGCTCCAGAAGCTCCACACGTTCCATGCGCGACAGCTTGAAGGTGCGGAATTCCTGCCGCATACGGCAAAACGCCTGCACATACCAGTCCTTCCCCCGAAAGCACAGACGCACCGGCTCGATCTCCCGCTCGGAAAACCCGCTTTCCATCGCATGATACGCAATATGCAATACCCTGCACTGCAAGATCGCCTGCCGCAGGACGGCAAACCGTGTCTGATTCTCCGGATCGTCTCCCCATGCGGAAAAATCCGTATGCAGCCAATCTCTGACCGCTCCTCGTCCAAACAGTCCGGATACTTCTTCCAGCAATTCCTGTCCCTCTGGTACCCCTGTGGCATTCAAACTTTGCAAACCACACAAGATCTCCTCCTGCTGTTCCTTGGAGAGCAGGGTGCGATCCAAGACGAACTGCGGCATCAGATGCACGCCTCCGGCACGTCCCTGTGTCATATAGATCGGGATACCCGCAGCAGAAAGCGCATCCACATCGCGCCGGATGGTACGCTCGGATACCTCCAGCCTGTCTGCCAGTCCCGAAACCGTCCATCGCTCCCCACCCAAGAGCAGGTGGAGGATACGGAACAATCGTCCATTTTGCATCAGTCATCCCCCTTTTTGTGTGTATCTTATCATATTTTACCAGAGCTTTCCAGCCCATACCGAAAGACCGAAGCGCGCGCCTGCATTTTACGCATTCTTGACAAGAACCCTGCCCGTTTTTTCATTGTTTTTACATACGCTCCCTTTGTAAAGGATCTCCGCCGGTTCGTCCCGTTTCCTTTACAAAAGATTCACGCGCCCCTGCTAGTAGATTTTGCACGCCATCTGTATACTGGGAACTGTTGTGAAATACGATCGAGTTTATCGAGGGGACAGGAACCAAATGGTCGGTTCTCAGGCGTCCCTGACAAAAGGAGAATGTGAAACCATGAAAATCAAACGTACACTTGCTTTCCTGACCGCCTGCACACTCACTGCCACCCTTGCGGCCTGTGGCGGTACCTCCAACACAGGGACTCCCGCGGCAGGGGACGACACCGCCTCCCTGAGCGGTTCTGTTTCACTGGGCGGATCGACCAGTGTAGAAAAGGTGATCGGCGCACTGAGCGAGTCCTTTATGGAAGCCAATCCATCTGTAGATATTTCATACAGTCCCACCGGCTCCGGTGCCGGGATCACAGGTGCCGCAGAGGGTACCTTGGATCTGGGACTTTCCAGCCGCGCCCTCAAGGACGAGGAGACTGCAAAGGGACTCACTGCCACGACCTTTGCGCTGGATGGCATCGCGATCGTTGTCCATCCGGAAAATCCGGTTGTCGATCTCTCTCTGGAGCAGATCAAGGGGCTGGCAAACGGCACCATCACCAACTGGAAGGAAGTTGGCGGCAAGGATGCACCGGTCGTCCTCATCGGACGGGAAGCAGGCTCTGGTACACGCGATGGCTTCGAGAGTATCGTTGACGTGAAGGATCAGTGCAAATATGAGCAGGAACTGACCAGCACCGGCGCAGTCATTGCAGGTGTTGCGGCAAATCCGAATGCCTTCGGCTATGCCTCCCTTGCATCGATCGATGAGACCATCAAGTCCGTGACCGTAGATGGCGTTGCGGCAACGGAAGAAACCGTGCAAGATGGCTCCTACCAGATCCAGCGTCCATTCGTACTTGTAACCAAGGATGATGCTCAGCTGAGCGCACCTGCACAGGCATTTTTGGACTATGCCGTAAGCGATGCCGCGGATGATTTCATCACACATGCCGGCGCTGTCCCCGTAAAGTGATCCCCCCTATCCCCCTTTGGCACGGGAGCTATGAAAGCGCATGGCTCCCGTCCATTTTGTATGTCGGGTCGATTCGATCCCCCATGATAAAGGAGCACCTATGAAAACAAAAAACATCATCGAGCGCTGGATGGGCCGTGTATTTTTCTTCTGCGGTATGGTCTCCATCGCCGCCGTCCTGCTCATTACAGTCTATATGGTCATCGCCGGTCTCCCTGCGATCATAGAGATCGGCCCGATCGACTTTCTCTTTGGTAC
>JARIAV010000265.1 GCA_029257685.1 Butyricicoccus sp. | reverse complement strand
GCTAATCTGGGCATTGGGATTGGTGGATAAGCTGGAACCTCCCTGCAATATTTGTGATTGTGATTTTGCAATCCAGGTCGTGTCATCAAAAGAGAGTTTTGATGAATTTGTAAGTCAAACCAAGCTGCGGGATATTGAAGAAATTTTAGATGAAGCTGATTTGATTTTCCGCTATGATTGGGCCTGTGTAGATGCCAGAATCAAGGGAGAAGAAGCACCTGCCGGACTTGATCACAGTGTAACGATGGAACGCCATTGGGGACTGAACTGGCTGATTGATGCAGATGGTGATAATGATTGGGATTGGGTAGGCGTAGATACTTGATACAAATAAAAAACTGAAACTCTTTTTGAAAAAATGGAAAAACTGTTGACAATGGGCAGATGTTCTGCTATCATATAACAAGCCGCATCAAGCAGGGCAGATGAAGTGTGTCCAAATGTGACATCGCCCGCAAGAGCGTGACTCTAATAACGAAAGAGAGGTGCTACCGCAATGTATGCAATTTTAGTAACTGGTGGCAAGCAGTACAAGGTATCTGAGGGCGATGTAATCTACGTTGAAAAGCTCGGCGTAGAGGACGGCGCAACCGTAACTTTTGATCAGGTGCTTGCAGTTGGTGAGGGCGCAGACCTGAAGGTTGGCGCACCGTTCGTTGAAGGTGCTACCGTAACCGGTACCGCTGACAAGACCGGCAAGCAGAAGAAGATCAACATCTTCAAGATGAAGCCGAAGAAGGGTTACAGAAAGCGTCAGGGCCACAGACAGCCTTACACTAAGGTAACCATTGGCGCAATCAAGGCGTAAATGACTAAGGTCACTTTTTATCGCACACAGGACAGCCTTTATACCGCTGTCGATCTCGTCGGTCACGCAGGCTATGCGGAGGAGGGCGAAGATATCGTCTGTGCTGCGATATCCAGTTCGGTACAGCTTATCCATGTACTTCTATTCGATGTACAGAAGATCGCTGTCGATACCCTGATCGAGGACGAGGGGGCACATATCCGCCTGACCTTGCCGCACGATCAGCTCGCAGATGGGCAGGATGCATTCCGTGCATTCCACCTGCATCTGTCCGAATTGGAAGAAAACTATTCAGAGTTTATCCATGTTACGGAGGTGTACAACGATGCTGCAGATTAGCTTACAGTTTTTCGCTCATAAGAAGGGCGTAGGTTCGACCAAGAACGGCCGTGATTCCGAGGCAAAGCGCCTTGGCGTAAAGCGTGCTGACGGTCAGGTTGTTCCGGCTGGCAACATTCTCGTTCGTCAGCGCGGCACAAAGATCCATCCGGGTGTCAATGTTGGCAAGGGTTCTGATGATACCCTGTTTGCAAAGGTTACCGGCGTAGTTCGTTTTGAGCGCGTAGGCAAGGACCGCAAGCGCGTTTCTGTTTACGAAGTACAGTAATCAAATAGTTGATTGACAAAATCTCGGAAATTTTCCGGGATTTTGTTTTTTTGAGAGGTATCGTCTCCGACTGATGAGGAAAAGAAAATGTTTATTGATGTAGCAAAAATCAAGATCGCGTCCGGTAAGGGCGGCGATGGAAAGGTCAGCTTCCATCGTGAAAAGTATGTTGCCTCGGGCGGCCCAGACGGCGGAGATGGCGGACGCGGCGGTTCCGTGATCTTTCAGGTGGACGATAACCTGTCCACGCTGCTCGACTTCCGCTATAAAAAGAAGTATGTCGCGGCAAACGGCGAAAATGGTATGGCAAAGCGCATGAAGGGCAAGGATGGCGCAAATCTCGTCATCCGTGTACCACGCGGAACCATCATTCGTGACCGTAAGACCGGACAGGTCATTCAGGATCTTTCCAGCGATGAGCCGTTCATCGTGGCAAAGGGCGGCAATGGCGGCTGGGGCAATACCCATTTCGCCACCCCGACCCGTCAGACCCCACGCTTTGCAAAGCCGGGACAGCCCGGTGTGGAAATGGAGATCACGCTGGAGCTCAAGCTGCTCGCAGATGTCGGCTTGGTCGGCTTCCCGAATGTCGGCAAGTCCACCCTGCTTTCCGTTGTCTCTGCGGCACGTCCCAAGATCGCAAACTATCACTTTACCACTCTGATCCCCAATCTGGGTGTCGTGCGTGTTGGTGAGGAGCAGTCTTTTGTAATGGCAGATATTCCGGGTATCATCGAGGGTGCGGCGGAAGGTGCCGGACTGGGACATGATTTCCTGCGCCATATCGACCGCTGCCGTCTGCTCCTGCATCTCGTCGATGCGGCAGGCAGTGAGGGCAGAGATCCGCTCGAGGATGTCAAGACCATCAACACCGAGCTTGCCGGATACAGTGAGTTTCTGGCATCCCGTCCGCAGATCATTGTTGCAAACAAGACCGATCTGCTGGGGGATGCGCGTGAGCCGGTCGAAGCGCTGCGCAAGTATGCGGAGGAACACGGCTTTGGATTCCTTGAACTGTCCGCGGCAACCGGTCAGGGTATCAAGGAACTCATCCACAAGACGTGGGAGGAGCTTCAGGAGCTGCCGCCGGTATTCACTTATGAGCCGGAATTCGTACAGACAGAGGAGATCGTCACCGAACGGGATATCACGGTCGAAAAGGTCGAGGATTATTATGTCGTTGGTGGCGCATGGATCGAGAAGATCATGGGCAGTGTCAATACTGATGACTACGAATCTCGCCTGTATATGGATCGTATGCTCAAAAATGCAGGCGTTTATGAGCGTCTGGAAGCGATGGGCGTGCAGGAGGGTGATCCGGTCGTGATCGGGGATCTTGAATTTGAATATGTGCATTAAGGCATGACCGAAAGGTCAGAAGCTAAGGGGAATCTGAAAAGTCGAAATACTAGTCTTTTGCACAGTGCATGGCATCTGCTGTGTTAAAAAATTCGGGATCTATTAAGGATTCCTGCGTTTTTTGTCTTGTATCTGTGCACGCACTGTGAAAAATTCGTCGATTTCTTTGTTTTCAGATACGCTCTGGAAAACCGTCCGATTTTTCGGACGGTTTTCCTTTATGGTTTTCTGGCACGCACGACCATGATCTCTGGCGTTTCCGGATCTTGATAGCAGGCTTCTGTGAACCCATCGATCACGAATCCACTCTGAAAGCAAAGCCCAAAGATATCCTGCAAAGAACGGTGATAATAGCACTGTGCATGAGGCTGATTGGGCAGGGCTGTGCCATAGTAGCTGTGTGCGGTCATGTATTGCTCAGTGCGTGTGACAAAGCATGGGTGCTGTGTTGCGAACACGAAAATACCTTGTGCCACGAGTAAGTCATAAACACCTGCAAAAAGTGGTGCAGCATGGGTGATATCCATGATCGCCATGTTGCAGACTGCCTTTGTAAACGGGTGCTCCCGTTTGAGTGCTTGCAGGCTGGCGCGATCTGTGGCATCCGCTGTGCAGAATTCGATCTTGTCCGCGTATGCTGCCTGTCGCTTTTGGGCAAGGGATACCATATTGCGGCTGTAATCGAAGGCAAGGACGCGCACACCCATTTGTGCAAGATAGGCGGAATAGTTTCCGTTTCCGCACGCGATATCTAAAATATAGTCATCCGGTGTGGGAGTGAGCAGGGAAGTGACCGGTGGGCGTACCACCTCTCGATGAAATGTGTTGGAATGGTCGCCCATGGAAGTATCCCAAAATGCGGCATTTTTGTCCCAAATTTCACGGCTGTCCTGTACAGAATGTTTCATGGGGATCGGCCTCCTTTGTATAAAGATAGGGTGTCTGGCGGTAACGTGCACCGGCTGTATGCAGGGTGGTGTCGGGTTTGGCAAGGGTATAGAGCTCGTCCGCAAGGCGATCCTGTTCCAGATAAGGTTGGAGCTCCTTGGGCAGCCTTTTCTCGCTGATGGGTTTGGTGATGAGGGGGAGTGTGCTCTGCTTTGCGATTTTGCGAAGAAGTGCGCGCCCCTGCACACCGATCGCAAGTACGCGGATATAGTGGGGCAGGGGATCGAGTGACTGTGGCAGTCCAAGATAGGTACGCAGGAGGGTGCGCCGGATGCGCGCTAAGGGATAGCGTCTGGTCTGTGCTGCGCGGCAAATGGCGTCAAATGAAGTGTTTTCCGAAATGGCGGTGTACAGACGGTGATGCAGTCCGTCCGTGTCGCCTGCATAAGGAATGAGGGCAGCGGCGGAAAAACGGCGCAGATAGGAAACCAGTGCAGCATCACAGGCGAAAACAGGGGCATGACCGCTCCGGCAGGCATCGGACAGGACGGAAAATGCGCTGTCCGGCATGAGATCCCGACAGGCTTCCGTCTGCCCCTGCGCGATCAGGGTGCGCAGAAAGGAGGCAGAGGGGCGGGTGTGTGCTGATTGGCTGTCATGCGCGGCACCGTCCCTCAAAATCGTGACCGGCTCGATGGTACTTCCGATCTGGTCGAGCGCGGCCCAGTATTCGATCCCCAGCGTGTTGTTGGGGTGAGAAAGCAGGCTGCCGGCATCGGGATCTTTGGCGGAAACGGCACGCTGCAAGGCGGCGGCATAGGAAAGTCCCTCGGACAGGTACGCGCGCAGAAGTGAGCGGTCAGCCTGCGCCGCTGCACGGAGACGGGCGATGTCTCCGCATTCCGAGCCGAAGGAGAGATGGGTCACACAGCCGAGCCGATCGAGTGTATGGACTGCCCCCAATGCGAAATCCTGTGCGGAGGAGAGTGCGGCGGAGAGTGGAAGCTCGATCACAAGATCCACCCCGTTCTGTACCGCCATTGCAGCGCGCTGGTATTTTTCCGCGATCGCAAGGTCTCCGCGCTGCACATAGTTTCCTGACAGGACTGCTATGATCGCAGTATCTGCCCCCAGAAGCTGCCGTGTTTTGTGCACATGGTAGGCATGACCGTTGTGAAATGGGTTGTATTCGGAAACGATCCCGCAAATTTTCATATTCCCCTCCAAAAAAATCCGCAATAGATGTTGTACATTTGCGCACGGTGGTGTACAATAGATATATATGAATTATTGTACACGTATTTGTTGTTTCTTGCAAACATCTTTTCTCTAAAGATGGATCGGAACAGCAGCGAGAACAAAAACAAGGAGTTATATAAGGATGAAAGTACTGGTTATCAACGCGGGTAGTTCTTCCCTGAAGTATCAGCTGTTCGACATGGAAACGAAGGCTGTCATGGCGAAGGGTCTGTGCGAACGTATTGGCATTGATGGCAAGCTCACCCATCAGGGCAGCTCTGACGACAAGTATAAGGCAGATGTACCGATGCATACCCATGCTGAGGCGATCAAGGCAGTTATCGATATCCTGCTCGACGAGAAGTGGGGCGTGATCAAGGATATGTCCGAGATCAATGCAGTTGGTCACCGTGTCGTACATGGCGGCGAGTTCTTTGCCGATTCCGTTGTCATCAACGACGAGGTCGTAAAGGCGATCGAGGCATGTATCCCGCTCGCACCTCTGCACAATACCCCGAACCTCATCGGCATCCATGCTTGTGAGGAGGTTATGGGTAAGGACGTTCCGCAGGTCGCTGTATTCGATACCGCGTTCCATCAGACCATGCCGTCCAAGAACTATATGTATGCGATCCCTTACGAATACTATGAGAAGTACAAGATCCGTCGTTACGGCTTCCACGGCACTTCCCATAAGTACGTTTCCAAGCAGGCTGCTGAAATGCTCGGCCGCCCGATCGAGGATCTCAAGATCATCACCTGTCACCTCGGCAACGGTTCCTCCATCTCTGCAATTGATGGCGGCAAGTCCGTTGACACTTCCATGGGCTTCACCCCTCTGGACGGTCTGCCGATGGGTACCCGTTCCGGTAACATCGACCCGGCGATCATCGAATTTCTCGCAGAGCATGAGCACATGGACGCACATGATGTCATCAATATCCTGAACAAGAAGTCCGGTATGCTGGGAATCTCCGGTGTTTCCTCTGACTTCCGTGATCTGGATGCTGCGATCGCTGAGGGCAATGTCCGCGCGGCACTGGCAAAGGATATGTTCAATTTGTCTGTTAAGAAGATCATTGGTTCCTTCATCGCAGCAATGGGCGGCGTAGATGCGATCGTATTCACCGCCGGTGTTGGTGAGAACGACCGTTCCGTTCGCTGGGACGTTTGTGAGCACATGGAATATCTGGGCATCAAGATCGATCCGGAAAAGAACAAGTTCCGTGGCCGCCAGATGGATATTTCCATTGACTATGCGCGCGTTCGCGTGCTGGTGATCCCGACCAACGAGGAGCTTGTCATCGCACAGGATACCGAGCGTCTGGTCAACGAGATGGCTGGCAACTAAACAAAGTGTTTTTTCAGGGGGTATGCAGCATACCCCCTGATTTTTTATCATGGGGAGCTTCCAGATCAAGAGAAGAAAGGAGCAGAGGATTGAAACAAACATGGAAAATGGTATGGATGGCACTTGCCATTGTCACGGTCACAGCAGGGATATTGATGGGGTTGGAGTATTTTCAGATCGGAACCATACGTTCGGCTGTGAGGATGGGATATCAGGAGCAAGCGGGCTGGAGCGATTGGTCTGCACGATACATCAAGCTGAATGGTACAGAAAAGCGTACCCTGCGGCAGAAAGGTGATGTGGCAACGCTGCACGTTGGCGCAGAAACAAAGGAGGGGACACTTGCAGTTATCGTCAAAGATGCGTCGGGTGAGGTGATCTTCTCAGAGGAGGAGATGGGAACAGATGATTTCTATATCAATGTGCCTGAAAAGGCAACGGTTCAGGTCAAAGGGGCAAACCACAGAGGCAGCTTTCTTGCCCGATATGAAGAAGAACCACCCACACCGCCGCTGGAAGCAGCCGGACTCATTTTCCTCTATGGGGAGGAACACAGTTCCGTTCTGGATCTCGATCAGGAATTTGCAAAATGGGAAAGCTACTATCGTAAGGATGGCATGCGCCATTTGTTTGTGGAACTGCCTTACTATACCGCAGAGTTTTTGAATCTGTGGATGAAATCACCGAGCAATGATATCCTCAATACACTGTATAAGGACTGGGCAGGAACGGCGATCCATACCGAGCAGGTGCGACAGTTCTATCAAAAGATCAAAAAGGAGTGTCCGGAAACCATTTTTCATGGAACGGATATTGGACACGATTATGCAACCACGGGCGCACGATATTTGAACTATCTGCGAAAGAACGGTTTGCAGGAAAGCGAAGCATATCAGCTGACCGAGGAAGCCATTGAGCAGGGTCAGCAGTATTATACCGAGATGGATGAGGAATTCCGCACGGATACCATGGTACAGAACTTCATTCGTATATTCGATACATTGGATGATGCAAATGTCATGGGGATCTATGGAACGATCCATTTCAATACCGATGTCGTCAATGCAGAAGGTGGGCTGTCTCCCAATATGGTCAAGCAGCTCAAACAGCGGTATGGGCAGTCGCTCCACGCCGAAGATCTGTCTTTGCTGTCCAATGATCGCGAGATGATCGAAATGGACAGTATGGAGGTCGCCGGAAAAACATACGATGCCCCATATTTTGGAAAGGTGGATCTATCCGGTTCTTCCGCAACGTTCAAGTACAGAGAATTCTGGCGGCTGGAACAGGCGTATGAAGATTTCAAGGATGCCGAGCCGACCGGAAAAATGATCCCGTACAGCAGTTTCCCGATGCC